>CAJCJE010000733.1 GCA_903970565.1 Candidatus Melainabacteria bacterium
CAGACTTGATGGTGCCGGCGGAGGCGTCGGCGCCGCGCATGAACGACACCGGGCCGGACGCGGTGCCGCCGGAGGACAGCAGTTCCTTGGAGGAACGAATCCGGGAGAGGTTCAGCCCCGCGCCGGGGCCGCCCTTGAAGATCAGACCCTCCTCGCGGTACCAGTTGAGGATCGAGTCCATCGTGTCGTCGACGGCGAGGATGAAGCACGCGGACACCTGCTGCGGCGAGCTGGTGCCGACGTTGAACCAGACCGGGGAGTTGAAGCTGAACACCTGGTGCAGCAGCATCCAGGTCAGTTCGTGCTCGAACACGACCGAGTCGGCCTCGGTGGCGAAGTAACCGTTGGCCACACCGGAGCGGACGTAGGCGTGCACGACGCGGTCGATCAGCTGGCGAAGGCTGGACTCGCGCTGGGGCTTGCCGACGGCGCCGCGGAAGTACTTGCTGGTCACGATGTTGGTCGCGTTGATCGACCAGAAGTCGGGGAACTCGACGCCACGCTGCTCGAAGTTGATCGAACCGTCGCGCCAGTTGGTCATCACGACGTCCCGGTGCTCCCAGGTCACCTCGTCGTAGGGGTGCACGCCCTCGGTGGTGAAGACGCGCCCCACCCGCAGGCCCCTGCCGGTGCCGTCCTGCGCCGCGGTGGTTGTCGCCACCTCATTCGAGGACGACGCCCCGACGGTTTCCTTCATGACCAGACCCTCTCCCTTGTCGCATTCCGCCATAGCCACGGCCCCGTCCGGGTTCCCCGTCCGATCCGGTCCGGCCACCTTGTTCCTGGTACTGCTGGTGTTGCCGCTGATGTCGCGCTCGCGCGGCACCCGTCGAGAACGTCGACGCCGACGCGCCCCCGTCGCGCTCACGTCGGTCCTGGACCCTCGGCGATCACCCGGCGCAGATCGGCGATCTCCCGCTCGAAGTCCTCGACCGAGGAGAACGACCGGTACACGCTCGCGAACCGCAGGTAGGCCACTTCGTCGAGATCGCGTAACGGGCCGAGGATGGCGAGGCCGACCTCGTTGCTGGGCACCTCGGCGACCCCGGCGGACCGGATGGTCTCCTCCACCCTGTGTGCCAACTGGGCCAGCGCGTCCTCGTCGACCGGGCGTCCCTGGCAGGCCCTGCGGACGCCGCTGACCACCTTGTCGCGGCTGAAGGGCTCGGTAACGCCGGAGCGCTTCACCACCGCGAGCACGGCCTCCTCGACGGTGGTGAACCGACGGTTGCACTGGGTGCACGAGCGGCGGCGCCGAATGGCCTGTCCCTCGTCGACTTCTCGGGAGTCGACGACCCGAGAGTCAGAATGCCGACAAAAAGGACAACGCAACTGTACCCACACTCCCCGTATACCTGATGCCCACCCGCTGCCGCGGTCCACGACGACTGGGTGACGATGCGCGGCGATGCGCACTACTCGGTGGCGGCTATCCACCGAACTAACCCCAACCTGTGGACTACTACGACCATGTAGCCACTACATGTTGGGGTGAACCGTATGTCGCGACCGATTATTTCGCAAGCCGGCGCGAGGACGACGCCCCGGTCGAGTTAATCGGGACTTCGACATGAGGTATGGCGATCGACTGAGTAGGCGGTCGAGTACTGCCCGTCGCCCAACCGGGGGCATCGTTGGAGTCGGGCGACGGTCAGTCAGTCAGTCGGGAATGGGCCGGGAACGGGTGAGCCGAGCGCGCGGCGGGGTCAGTGCGCGGCGGCGACCGGGACGCGGAGCATCTCGCCGGGGTAGAGCACGGCGTCGGTGAGGTTGTTGAGCTGGCGAATCCGGTCGACCACGGCGACCGGCGCGCTTGCCGGCGCCTCCTGGGTGGCGAGGTCCCACAGGGTCTCGCCGGGGTGGACGGACACCAGCGTCGTGGTGGACGGGACCGGCACGGCCGAGCCGCCGGCGCCGAGCCAGCCGGCGCCGAGCACGATCAGCAGCGTCAGCCCACCGACCATGACCAGCCAGCCCAGCGCCGCGCCCCTCGACCGGGGCGCACAGGCCACCGGCTGCCGATGGCGTGGCGCGACCACGTGATGGCCGGGACGACGCTGATCGCCGATCCGGACCACACGCACCTGACGCGCGTGCCGAAGACCCGTCGGCCGGCCGGACCGATGGAGCTGATGCGCTGGCGCGCCGGTCGGCCTGGTCCGGAGAGCCGCCCCCGCCGCCCCCGCCGCACCTGCCGGCGAGCCAACCTCGGCGTCCGCCGCAACTGCCGTCTCGACCGCCATCTCGCGCCTCCTCGAGAACATGACCGGGAGCTGCCCCGCTCGCGGTGCCTGTTTCGCAGTTCATCAATGGTCCAGCAGTTCATCGATGGTCCATCGGTGATCGAACATCCGTTCGATCGAACCTCTGTGCGATTTTGTACCACCCGACACCGACAAAATCGAGTACCTCGCGGCGTGTCTTCGAACAGGTGTTTGATCTCAACGACCGATCGGGCTAGCGTCGGAAGGCGAAGATCGCGGTCGGTCGGCCCGAGGCCGGCGCGAGGAGAAAGGCAGCGCACTGTGGCACGGAAGAGCATCGGCAACGACAACGTCGGTACAGCCGACGGCGAGGCGCCTCCGGCGGCGAGTCAGGGCGCTGAGATCCACGCCTTCCCGGACCCGGCGGGCGCTGCCGAGGCACCCGGCCTGACGCTGCGGCAGAAACGGGTGCTCGAGGTCATCCGGGACTGGGTGGAGCGCTTCGGCTATCCGCCGAGCGTGCGGGAGATCGGCGAGGCCGTCGGGCTCACCTCGACCTCGTCGGTGGCCTATCAGCTACGCGAACTGGAGAAGCGCGGCTACCTGCGCCGCGACCCGAACCGGCCGCGCGCGGTCGGCGTGATACCCAGCGACGACGGCAACGACAGCCCGTCGGCCAGTCGTCCGCATCCCGCGTACGTCCCGGTGCTGGGCCGGATCGCCGCCGGTAAGCCGATTCTGGCCGAGGAGGCCATCGAGGATGTTTTCCCGCTGCCGAGGGAGATCGTCGGCGAGGGTTCGCTGTTCCTGTTGAAGGTCGTCGGCGAGTCGATGGTCGATGCGGCCATCACCGATGGCGACTGGGTGGTGGTGCGGCAGCAGCCGACCGCGGAGAACGGCGACATCATCGCCGCGATGATCGACGGCGAGGCGACGGTGAAAACCTTCAAGCGCCGCGACGGTCATGTCTGGCTGATGCCGCACAACGCGGCGTACGAACCGATTCCCGGTGATGACGCGACCGTGCTCGGTCGGGTCGTCGCGGTACTGCGTCGCCTCTGAGTTCCGGGTCGACCTCAGGTCCTCATAGGACAGTGATGACAATCGCCGCGACCGGCTGACTCGGTCGCGGCGATTGCCGTACGGACTATGAAATCCGGTCAGGCTCCGGCCGGATTGGCGATGTACCGGTCCAGCGCGGCGGCCAGATCGGGGTGAATCCTGGCCTGTAGCCGGACGCCCTCCTCGACGTGTTCCTCCGAGGTGACCTCGCCCTCGGCGTGCACCCTGGCGACCAGGTCGGCACGCGGGTAGGGCAGCACGAGGTCGATGGCCACGGCCGGGTGCGGCAACTGCGCGGCGATCCGTTCCCGCAGCGCGGTGAGGCCGGTGCCGTTGCGCGCGGAGACGAACACCGCGTTCGGCAGCAGGTTGCGTAGCCGGGTCACGGTGAGCTGGTCGGCGGCGTCGAGCTTGTTGACCACCAGCAGTTCCGGCGGCATCGGCTGTTCGCGACCCTGCACGACCTCGGCGAGCACCTCGCGCACGGCCGAGACCTGCTGCTCGGGCATGGGGTCGGAGCCGTCGACGACGTGCACGATCAGGTCGGCGTCGGCGACCTCTTCCAGCGTGGACCGGAACGCCTCGATCAGCTGGTGCGGCAGGTGCCGGACGAAGCCGACGGTGTCGGTGAGGGTGTAGGTCATCCCGTCCGGTGTCTCGCTGCGGCGAGTGGTCGGGTCGAGGGTGGCGAACAGCGCGTCCTCCACCAGCACCCCGGCGCCGGTGATGGCGTTGAGCAGGCTGGACTTGCCGGCGTTGGTGTAGCCGGCGATCGCGACGCTGGGCACGGCGTTGGCGGTGCGACGGCCGCGCTTGGTGTCACGGATCTGGTCCATACCACCGATTTCGCGGCGCAGCTTGGCCATCCGCTTGTTGATCCGTCGGCGGTCGGTCTCCAGCTTCGTCTCACCGGGGCCACGCAGACCGACACCACCGTTGCCGCCGCCGGCTCGACCACCGGCCTGCCGGGACAGCGCCTCACCCCAACCGCGCAGGCGCGGCAGCAGGTAGGCGAGCTGGGCGAGTTCGACCTGCGCCTTGCCCTCCTTGGAGCGGGCGTGCTGGGCGAAGATGTCCAGGATCAGCGCGGTCCGGTCGATCACTTTCACCTTGACCACGCCTTCGAGCTGGCGCAGTTGGCCGGGTGAGAGTTCGCCGTCGCAGATGACGGTGTCCGCGCCCACGGCCGTCACCACATCGGCGAGTTCGTGCGCCTTGCCGGAACCGATGTAGGTCGCGGCATCGGGTCGGCTGCGCCGTTGGATCAGCGCGTCGAGCACCTCGGAACCCGCAGTTTCGGCGAGCCGGGCGAGTTCGGCCAGCGAGGCCTCAGCCTCCTGCACGGTGCCGTCGGTCCATACCCCGACCAGCACGACGCGCTCAAGACGCAACCGGCGATATTCAACCTCGGTGACATCGGTGAGTTCCGTGGACAGACCTGCGACGCGGCGCAGGGCGGCCCGGTCGGAACGCTCGAAATCACCGACGGACAGCAGGTCCAGCGGGCCTTCGTTGGTCGGCGCCGCCGGGTCGGAGTTTGGCATGTGTTCTGTCATATTGAGTCCATCGTCCCACGATCCCGGCGGTGGACGGAGTTATTTATCCTACTGGCCCGGTACCCGGCTGGCTCGTTCGGGCAAAACCGCAGCTCACAGCCAGAAAAGACCACTTTTTCGCCGTGCGCGTAAGTGCGGCGTTTCCGGGTGACCGAGGCGGCGCGCGATCACCGGCGAGGCCCGGCCGGCCCGGGCTCAGGTCGGCTGGTTCGCCGCTGCCCACCACTGTTCGTCGAGTTCGCCGCGCGCGACCAAGACGGCCGGGCCGGTGATGGTGGCCTGGTGGTCGTCGATCCCGACCACGACGGTGCCGCCGGGCACGTGCACGGCGACCTGCGCGGAGGACCGGTCGGCGAGGTGCAGGGTGGCGGCGACGGCGGCGACCGTGCCGGTGCCGCAGGACCGGGTTTCGCCGACGCCGCGTTCGTGCACCCGCATCCGCAGCGCGTCGGCGGAGAGCCGGTTGACGAACTCGATGTTCACGCCGTGCGGGAAGAAGCTCGGGTCGTGGCCGGGCGGCACGGTCAGGTCGAGGCCGGCGAGGTCCAGGCCGGTGTCGTCGAGGGCGCAGACCAGGTGCGGGTTGCCGACGTCGACCGCGATGCCGGCAACCGCCCGGCCCGCGACGGTGGCGGTGGAGCGGCCGAGGATGCCGACCTTGCCCATCTCGACGGTGACCGCTCCCACCGGATCGTCGGCAGGAGCCACCACGCGGCGGACACCGTTGCGCGTCGCGATGGTGAACTCGCCCGGCTCGGCGAGACCGGCCTCGACGAGGTAGCGGACGAACACGCGGACGCCGTTGCCGCACATCTCGGCGATCGAGCCGTCGGCGTTGCGGTAGTCCATGAACCACCGGGCGTCGCCGACGGCGCCGAAGGATTCCAGGTCGGGGACCTTGGCCGCGGCGACGACGCGCAGCACGCCGTCCGCGCCGAGGCCGCGCCGCCGGTCGCACAGCGCCCGCACCCGCGCCGGCGTCAGCTCCAGCGCACCGTCGACGTCGGGCAGCAGGACGAAGTCGTTCTGCGTGCCATGTCCTTTGAGGAATTCCACTCCGACCACGCCATCAGGTTACCGGGTGGCCAGCGCGGCAACGGCAGCGAGCAGGTCCGGGCGGGCGGCGTCCAGCCAGTTGATCCGCCTGTCGCGGCGAAACCAGGACCGCTGGCGCCGGACGAACCGGCGGGTGCCCCGCGCGGTCTCCCGCGCGGCGGCGGTAAAATCCGCCGAGCCGTCGAGTTCGGCGAGGACCTGCTGGTAGCCCAGCGCGCGGCCGGCGGTGCGGCCCTCGCGCAGGCCGAGGTCGAGCAGCGCGCGCACCTCCTCGACCAGGCCGTCCCGGAACATCAGCTCGACGCGGCGGTCGACCCGCTCGTCGAGTTCGGCGACCTCCCGGTCAAGTCCGATCAGGAGGGTGTCGTAGCGGGGCGGGCCGGGCTTGGGCAGGGACGCGGAGAACGGCCGGCCGGTCAGTTCGATGACTTCCAGCGCGCGGACGATGCGCCGCTCGTTGCCGGGCAGGATGGCCGAGGCCGCGCTCGGGTCGAGTTCGGCGAGCCGGGCGTGCAGGACCGGGGCGCCGTGGGTGGCGAGTTCGGCCTCGAAGCGGGCGCGAACGGCCGGATCGGTGCCGGGGAATTCCAGCTCGTCCAGGAGTGCCTGGACGTAGAGCCCGGAGCCGCCGACGATGACCGGCACCCGCCCGGCCGCGAGCAGGCATTCGACCGTGTGCCGGGCGTGCCGCTGGTATGCGGCCACGGAGGCGGTCTCGGTGACGTCGAGGACGTCGAGCTGATGGTGCGGCACGCCCTCGCGCTGCGCGGGGGTGAGTTTCGCGGTGCCGATGTCCATGCCCCGGTAGAGCTGCATGGCGTCGGCGTTGACCACCTCGCCGCCCAGCTGACGCGCCAGCCAGATGCCAACATCGGACTTGCCGGTCGCGGTCGGGCCGACAACGGCGACCGGTCGTGCCTTCATACCCAGAGCCTACGAATCCGACGCCCGGTCCCAGACCGCGACGTGGTAGCCGACCCCGTAGGGCGCGGCCGAGTAGGTCACGCGGGAGCGCCATGACCCCTCGGAGCCCAGCGCGGCGCCGGCCAGTACCTGGAGGGCGGGCCGGGCGCGGACACCGAGTTCGGCGGCGAGCGCCGGGTCGAGTTCGGCGAGGGCGGTCGGGTCCGGGGCGGCCAGTGCCGCGCGCAGGGCCTCGTCGAAGGGCTCGGCCCGGTCGTCGGGTCGGGCCGGAGCGCCGTCGCCGTGGCGGTTGGAGCCGTCGGCGAGCACCAGCAGGCCGATCGGGCGCGGATCGGCGGCCAGCCGGGCGCCCAGTTCCAGACAGTCGGCGGCGGGCAGGTCGGGGTCGAGGAGCTGGACACGGACGGTGTTCGCGCCGGCCTGTGCCCGCAGCCAGCCGGCGATCAGCGCGGGCAGGGGCAGGTCCGGGTCGGGCGCGGTGCCGGTGCCATTGCCGGTGCCGGTGCCGTTGCCGAGGGAGACCGCGACGCCGACGCCGTAGCCGAGGAAGGTGCCGGTGGCGGGCGTTTCGAGCAGCCGAGGACCGGTCGGGTCGGCGGCGATGGCCAGCCAGTCGCCGGTGACCTCGGCCAGGTCGCGCGCGGCGGCGAGGCACGCGGCGCGCAGCGGCTCGGTTTCCGGACCCGCTCCGGTGACCAACTCCGGCACGAGCAGCGGCGGATGCGGGACGAGGACCGCGCGGCTGATCACGGTGCGCCAGGTTACCCGGCCCGGGGTCACCCCGCGCTACCACGACGACTCAGCCATTCTTGATCGATACAGTAGGCATTGACCTGGGGTGTTCTCAGGTTTGCCAAGTACGATCTGCCGATGGGACAGGCATGGCCGGCCGGTTGCGCTCGGGAACCTCGGCGGCGGCGGAAGGTCGCAGTGTCGAGTCGATCTTCGCGCGGCGACTTGTCGCGCCGGCCGAGTCTGGTTGAATGCCCGCGAGGTAGCACACTGTTGGACACAACGGTGTACCCAGATCGCGTGGGCCTCACCACTGGTGAGGCGCCCGAGACGGCTCGGCCGTCGACGGCAAGTGAGGTAGTGCGGAGGAGGAACCGTGACGGCAGACGAGCACACGGTCAACGGGACGGCAACACCGAGTGACCTGGTGCGGCCGAGTGAAACGGCGCAACAGGCCACCGAAGCGGCGGCCTCGCCCGTCGAGGCGGTCACACCGACCGTGACCGAATCGACCGTGACCGAGCCGGCAGTACCGGCCGAACCGACGGTGGTCGCGCTGCCCACCGAGGTGGCTCGGCCGAAGTCGGAGACCGAGGCTCCGGCCGCCGTGGTCGAGCAGGGCTCCGTGCCGCCCGCACCGCAAGCCGAGGCACACCCGCAACGGTGGGGCCGGGTCGACGCTGACGGCACGGTCTACGTGACCACCGCCGAGGGCGAGCGCGCGGTCGGGTCCTGGCAGGCGGGTGAACCGGACGAGGGCCTCATCCACTTCGCCCGCCGGTTCGACGACCTGCGCACCGAGGTGGAGCTGCTGCATGCGCGGCTGGCATCCGGTTCCGGTGACGCCAAGCAGGCCGCGAACTCGGCCAAGCACCTCCTCGCGTCCATCGCGGATGCCGCGGTGGTCGGTGACCTTGCCGCGCTGACCGCCCGCACCGAGTACGTCATCGCCGAGGCCGAGCGCGCGATCGAGGCCGGCAAGAAGGTCCGCGACGCGGCCCGCGCGGAATCGGCGGCGCACAAGCAGGCGCTGGTCGAGGAGGCGGAGAAGATCGCCGAGGAGGCCACCCAGTGGAAGCCGGCCGGCGACCGGCTGCGCGCGATCCTCGACGAGTGGAAGACCATCAAGGGTGTCGACCGCAAGACCGACGAGGTGCTGTGGAAGCGCTTCGCCAAGGCGCGAGACGCATTCAACCGGCGGCGTGGCTCGCACTTCGCGGACATGGACCGCCAGCGCACGGCGGCCAGGGCGCAGAAGCAGGAACTCGTCGACGAGGCCGAGCGGTTGGCCGACTCCGAGGACTGGGCGGACACCGCGAGCCGCTACAAGCAGCTGATGGTGGACTGGAAGGCGGCCGGTCGGGCGCCCAAGGAGTCCGACGACGCGCTGTGGCAGCGTTTCCGGGCCGCGCAGGACAAGTTCTTCGCTCGCCGCTCGGCGGTGTTCGACGAGCGGGACGCGGAATTCGCGGAGAACGCCAAGCGCAAGGAGGAACTGCTCACCGAGGCCGAGAACATCGACCCGGCGACCGACCTGGAAGGCGCCCGCGCGGCCCTGCACCGGGTGCAGGACCAGTGGGACCAGATCGGCAAGGTGCCCAGGGAGCGCATTCGCGACCTCGAGGCCAAGCTGCGCTCGGTCGAGGAGAAGGTCCGCAACGCCGCCGACAGCCGGTGGCGCCGGACCGATCCGGAGGCCGAGGCGCGCGCCGCGCAGTTCCGTGAGCGCGTCGCCCAGTTCGAGTCGCAGGCGGCCAAGGCGCGCGCGGCGGGCGACAAGCGGCGCGCCGAACAGGCCGAGGCGCAGGCCGCGCAGTGGCGGGAATGGCTCAGCGCGGCCGAACAGGCCCTCGCCACCCGCTGACTCAGCTCATCCGAGCGGCGCCGCCCCTCCGGATTTCGCGGAAGGGCGGCGCGCTCGTGTTCGGACGATCAGCGCAGGGCCTTGCCGAGGGTCTCGATCGCGGTGGTGATGGCACCTTCGGCGGCTTCGGTGCCGCCGGTCATCGCCGAAGCGATGGGTCTGGCACCCGCGCAGTTCGACCAGCTGCGCGCCGGGCTTCGCGCGCTGACTGATTCGGTGACCGCGTACTCCACCGACACCGCAGGCTGATATCGGCGCCCTCGTCCGGCTGGCGCGCAGGAACCTGCCGGGCTATTCGGCGCGGCCCTGCTCGTTGTCGAACACGCCGCCGGGACGCGACCAGACCACGCGGGCCCAGGTGATGGTCAGTACCAGCATGGTGATCAGCGCGAGGTCCAGGCCGATGCCGGGGCCGGGGCCGGGCGCGTGACTCGGCGAACTCTCCTGCGACCAGATGGACACCAGGCCGAACACGGTGAAGAAACCGCAGCCGAAGGTGCACAGCCAGGCCACGCCCCAGCGCCGGGTGCCCAGCGAGACCACCGAGCCGAGCAGGCCGAAGACGTAGACGCCGATACCGAAGAGCTTCGGCAGCACGTTGATGCCGACGATCGAACTGGCCGAGCCGGACACGACCTGCCAGCCGCTGAAACCGCTGACCCACGGCAGGATCGCGGCCACGATCAGCACCAGACCGCAGACCGCGATGACCATCGCGCGGACCCCGGGGTCGATGCGTTGCAGCGCGTCGCGTTCCACCTCGTCGATCTGCTCACGAAGCTGCGCGATGTTGAGGGATTCGGGCTTGCGTTCGGTGCTCATCGGGCTTGGCACCCTTCCACGATGGCGGGCTGGGCGGACGTATCAACAGCGGGGGCGCCGAAGGACGGCAGTCCCAGGCTCACCCCGGAGGTCTTCGGGCGGACGCCGGCTTCCCAGTTGTCCCCCGCCTTCGTTCGACGGTGGGCCAGCAGGTCGCCGTCGGCGACGAGATGGTGCGGGGCGCCGTAGGTGACCGTGGCGCGCACGACGTCACCGGGCCGGATCTCCCCGTCGCGGGCGTCACCGGTCGGGGCGAAGTGCACCAGCCGGCCGTCCCTGGACCGGCCGCTCATCCGATGCGTTTCGGCGTCCTTGCGGCCTTCGCCCTCCGCGACCAGGATTTCCACGGTCGAGCCGACGAGTTCCCGGTTGAGTTCCCAGGAAATCCGCTCCTGTAGCTCGACGAGGCGCTCATAACGTTGCTGCACAACGGCTTTCGGCACCTGGTCGGCCATGTCGGCGGCCGGGGTACCAGGACGCTTGGAGTACTGGAAGGTGAACGCGCCGCTGAACCGGGCCTGCTCGACCACGTCGAGGGTGGCCTGGAAGTCCTCCTCGGTCTCACCGGGGAAGCCGACGATGATGTCGGTGGTGATCGCCGCGTCCGGCATGGCGTCGCGGACCTTGGCCAGAATGCCGAGGTAGCGATCGGAACGGTAGGACCGGCGCATCGCCTTGAGCAGCTGGTCGGAACCGGACTGCAACGGCATATGCAGCTGGTGGCAGACGTTCGGGGTCTGCGCCATCGCCGCGATCACGTCGTCGGTGAAGTCCTTGGGGTGCGGGGAGGTGAACCGGACCCGTTCGAGGCCGTCGATCTCGCCACAGGCCCGCAGCAGCTTGCCGAAGGCCAGCCGGTCGCCGAACTGCACGCCGTAGGAGTTCACGTTCTGGCCGAGCAGGGTGACCTCGGAAACGCCCTCGTCGACCAGCGCCTGAACCTCGGCGAGGATATCGCCGGGGCGCCGGTCGGCCTCCTTGCCGCGCAACGAGGGCACGATGCAGAACGTGCAGGTGTTGTTGCAGCCGACCGAGATCGACACCCAGCCCGAGTAGGCCGAATCGCGTCGCGCCGGCAACGTGGACGGGAAGACTTCGAGCGATTCCAGGATCTCGACCTGGGCCTGCGCGTTGTGCCGGGCGCGTTCGAGCAGCACCGGCAGCGAACCGAGATTGTGCGTACCGAAGACGACGTCGACCCAGGGGGCGCGGCGGACGATCTCGCCCCGGTCCTTCTGCGCCAGACAGCCACCGACCGCGATCTGCATGTCCGGATTGGCTTTTTTCATCGGGTACAGATGCCCGAGGTTGCCGTAGAGCTTGTTGTCGGCGTTCTCGCGGACCGCGCAGGTGTTGAACACGACGACGTCCGGGGCGGTATCGGTGTCCGCCGGAACGTATCCGGCGTTCTCTAACATGCCGGCCAGCCGCTCGGAGTCGTGCACGTTCATCTGGCACCCGTAGGTGCGCACTTGATAGGTCTTGGCCGCCCCGGTCAGGGGTTCGGAGGAAAGACTGCTTGCCGGCGCCACGCCCTGATGGTAATCCCGCGCCGAACCACCTCCGACCATCGCCTTGCCCCGATCTCACACCGCAGCGGCGCAGGCCGGGCCCCGGACGGACCTTCCCGGAGGTTTCCGCAGCTCAGCGGCTGATACCGAGGGCACGGACGAACGCGACCGCGAAGCCGATGCCGCGCGGTCGGCGTCGGCGTCCCTGTCCGAAGCCGCTGTCTGCGACGCTCCGCGCCACGCTGGACACGTGAAGAACCGCATGACAGAACTCGCCACCGCGAACCGAACCGACCGTCGATCACGGCCGGTCGCCGCGTGTGGGACTCCGCGCCGCGAACCGACTCGAAGTCGACCAATCTGATCTCAGGCCGCCGCATCGATCAGTCGCCCGTACCCGAGAGACCGTCACCAACCGTGCTGTCCCAGTCCTCGGCATCTGTCGAGGACTCCCACTCGCGCCAGGGCGGACACATAGGTCTCGGACAACCGCGAGGCACGCGGTAGGTCTACTACTTCGTGGAGAACCGCCGAGCGCGAAGGCGCTTCATGCGCCTTCGCGTTCTCGTCGATGAAGACGACATCCTCCTCGATCAGACTCACACTCAGCTAGTTCTTCTTGTTGCGGCGAAAGATCTTGGCCAGCGGCACGAGCACCGGGTCGTACTGGCGGTCGATGACGCGCTCCTTGAGCGGAATGAGCGCGTTGTCGGTGATGTGGATGTTCTCCGGGCAGACCTCGGTGCAGCACTTGGTGATGTTGCAGAACCCGAGGCCGTGCTCGGCCTGCGCGGCCGGGACGCGGTCGGCGACGTCGAGCGGGTGCATGTCCAGCTCGGCGATGCGCATCAGGAAGCGGGGCCCGGAGAAGTTCTCCTTGTTCTCCTCGTGGTCACGCACCACGTGGCAGGTGTTCTGGCACAGGAAGCACTCGATGCATTTGCGGAACTCCTGCGAGCGCTCCACGTCGACCTGCTGCATCCGGTACTCGCCGGGCTTGAGGTCGGCGGGCGGCGCGAACGCGGGCACCTCGCGGGCCTTCTCGTAGTTGAACGAGACGTCGGTGACCAGGTCGCGGATCACCGGGAAGGTCCGCATCGGGGTGACCGTAACGACCTCGTCCTCGGCGAAGGTCGACATCCGGGTCATGCACATCAGCCGGGGCACGCCGTTGACCTCGGCGGAGCAGGAACCGCACTTGCCCGCCTTGCAGTTCCAGCGCACGGCCATATCGGGGGCCTGTGTCGCCTGGAGGCGGTGGATGATGTCGAGGACGACCTCGCCCTCGTTCACCTCCACGTCGTAGTCCGCCAGATCGCCCTTGCCCGCGTCGCCGCGCCAGACCTTGAACTTGGCCTTGTAGCTCGCTGGGCACCGCCTTCCGCTTCGTCAGCTTCGTCGGCCGCAGCAGCGGACTGCGGCGTGGCCTTCTCGGCCGTCTCGGTCTCGGGCTCGTTCTGGGCGGGGATCTCCACGGGGGCCCCGGCCTCCGCCTCGGCCTCAGGCTCGGGCTCGATCGCGGCCTCGGCCTCGTCCTGCTCG
>CAJCJE010000734.1 GCA_903970565.1 Candidatus Melainabacteria bacterium
CCAGTCGCATACACACCACGCCGACCCGCCGGTGGCCCAGGTCGATGAGATGTTCGGCGAGCTGAGCCATTGCCGAGCGGTCGTCGATACCGACCCGGTCGACGTTGGCCAGGTTCGGCTGGTCGGCCACCACGGTCGGCACCGGCCGCTCCAGCACGGCCGCCAGGTGCGGGTCGTCATCGGGCACCGAGTAGACGACGAACCCGTCGACGCCGGCCCGGTGCACCGCGGTGATGTCCTCGCGCTCCGGGTTCGCCGGCACCAGGTGCAGACCCTGCCCGGCGTCCTCACAAGCCAGCGCGAGACCCTCCAGGAAACTGATTGCTGCCGGGTCGCGGAAGGCGTAGGAGAGGTTCTCGGTCAGCAACAGGCCGACCGCACCGGCCTTGCGGGTCCGCAATGAGCGGGCGACCGGGTCGGGGCCGGGGTAGCCGAGCCGCCGAGCGGTCTCCAGGACCCGCCGTCGCAACTCGGGCGACAGTTGGTCAGGACGGTTGTAGGCGTTTGACACCGTGGTGCGAGAGACGCCCAATTCGGCAGCCAGCGACGCCAGGGTGGCGGGACGTCGGGTATGCAAAGACCGTACCATCGGGTAACCGTAACGTTTCAGAACCAATTGTAGAAGCAGGGCAGGCCAGCGTCCTCCGGTCGGACCAACGAACCTGCCGCCCGGTATCTCTACCGTTCCTGGTCCAGACCACTTACAGTGCACAGAGTGCTCGGGCCAGCCGGCCGAGCCGCCGACCTGCCCGTGCGTACCAATTTGGTATCCCCGGACCGGCGTTTTGCCAGGTACCGTGTGGCAAATGCGCTGGTGGGACCTTCCCCCGGCGGGGTCGGTAAAGACTCTGTAAGTGAAAGGTACGTCACATGGCCGAAGTTGCCTACGCCAGCGCCTCGCGGGTTTTTGCCGGTTCGCCGCCGGTGCGTGCGGTGGACGCGCTGGACCTTGATGTCGCGGATGGCGAGTTCCTGGTGTTGGTCGGCCCGTCCGGATCGGGGAAATCCACCGCGCTGCGTATGCTCGCCGGCCTCGAGGACGTCGACGAGGGCGCCATCTCCATCGGCGGCCGTGACGTCACCAACGTCCAACCCAAAGACCGCGACATCGCGATGGTCTTCCAGTCCTACGCCCTCTACCCCCACATGACCGTCGGCGAGAACATGGGCTTCGCCCTCAAACTCCGCGGAATGCCCAAAACCCAGATCAGGGACAAGGTCGCCGAAGCCGCGAAACTCCTGGACCTCTCCCCCTACCTCGACCGCAAACCCAAAGCCCTCTCCGGCGGGCAACGACAGCGAGTCGCGATGGGCCGGGCCATCGTCCGCGAACCCAGCGTGTTCCTCATGGACGAACCACTGTCCAACCTTGACGCGAAACTCCGGGTGGAAACCCGCGCGAACATCGCCGCCCTGCAACAACGCCTGGGCACCACCACCATCTACGTCACCCACGACCAGGTCGAGGCCATGACGATGGGCCACCGGGTCGCCGTCCTCAAAGACGGCCTGCTGCAACAGTGCGACACCCCCCGCGCGCTCTACGACCACCCCGCCAACGCCTTCGTCGCCGGCTTCATCGGCTCCCCCGGCATGAACCTCAAAACCGTGCCCCTGACCTCCACCGGCGCCCAACTCGACGGCATCGCCGTCGCCCTGCCCCGCGACGCGATGACCGCCGCGTCCGCCCAGGGCCTGTCCGAGATCACCTTCGGCGTCCGCCCCGAAACCCTGCGCCTGGCCACCCCCGAGGAAGACGGCTTCGACCTCGTCGTCGAACTCGTCGAGGAACTCGGCGCCGACGCCTACGTCCACGGCGCCGTACGCATCAGCGACCACAGCGAACGCTTCGTCGTCCGCGTCGACGGCCGCACCCCACCCACCATCGGCCAGAAGGTCAGGGTCGCCCTCCGCGACCACACCGAAATCCACCTGTTCCACCCCGAAACCGGCGCCCGCCTCACCGACTGAGCGCCGTCGACCGCTGTTCCCGGCGCCGGTCTCCGCGCGGAGACCGGCGCCGTTTCAGGCCCGCACGACGTGGTCGCCGAACAATGCTCCGCGCGATCCTCAGTGCAGGAAGGCGAAAACCTGAATTTCGCCGACCAGGAAACCGATCATCGCGCCGACCGCGATCAGTTTCCATTCCTCCTGGCGAAAGGCCGGGCGAAGCAGCATCTCGAATTCCAGTGGGGTCAGTTTCTGCATTCGGTCCACGATGGTGTTCTGGACGTCGAGTGCCTCGGTGACGTAGTCCTCCAGGTACTGGAGGGTTTCCGGTAGCCGTTCGATGGCCTTGGCCACCGCGACCAGCTTGATCTGCTGGAAACGCCGACTGCCGACGGTCAGCGTCACCAACGGCTTCGCTACGCTGAACTGGGCGTCGATCGCCTGCTCGACCTCGCGTTGAATCAACGCGAACAGCCGGTCCGCGCGGGGTCCGCGCAGAATCGCGGTGAGAATGCGTTTGGTGCTCAGTACCTCGGTGGCGACCAGTTTCCCGTAATCGCGGGCGACCTCGGTGCGCCGTTTCTGGAACACTCCCTGCCAGGAGAGCAGGCCGAAGAATTTTCGGGGATGGCGGGGGAAGAAGATCATCTTCAGGGCCAGCCAGTCGGTGAACCAACCGACCCCGAGGCCGAACAGGGGCAGCACCAGGGGAGCGTGCGTCACTGCCCAGACCACGGTCTGCACGACGCCGAGCACGAAGCCGAAGACGATGCCGCAGTTGGCGATGAAGTTCAGTTCCGGCCGGGCGATGTCGCGGATCAACCGGTTGAGCAGTTCCTTGTCCCGGACAAGATGGGTGATCGCCATGTCGTTGACGTCGAGCACGCTGTCGATGTCCAGCGCGATCTCGCCCATGATCTTCGTGACCAGGCGGGGTGCCTCGGCGCGGATCTGGCGCAGCACGAGGTTTCGCGCCGGGTCCGGCAGCCTGCCCCAGAGTCCCGGCTGGTACTGCTCGATGATCTCGGCGGTCAGGTCCTCCACCACATGCAGCAGTGGGCCCTGGACCTCCTTGGCGACCCGTTCCGGATCGAGGCGGGAGAAGATCTCCCGCATG
>CAJCJE010000735.1 GCA_903970565.1 Candidatus Melainabacteria bacterium
ACCACGCCGCCGACCAGCGACGCCCAGTGGCTCTCCGACCTGACCGCGCTGAAGGCCACCGCGGACGGCGACGCGAACTACCAGGCGCTCTACCTGCCCGGCCAGGAGTGGTACACCCTGCTGTCCTTCGTCTGGGACCAGGGCGGCGACGTGGCCAAGGACGTCAACGGCAAGTGGCAGGGCACCCTGGAGTCCCCGCAGGCCGAGGCCGGCATCAACTTCTACAAGCAGCTGGTGACCACCTCCGGCACGCTGGCCGCGCACGACACCGACGAGGCCACCCCGCAGCAGGGTGACATCTTCGCCAAGGGCGACGTGGCCATGATGATCGGCACCTCGGCTGACGCCGCCGAGGCGGAGAAGACCAACCCGGCGATCAAGGCCGACATCGGCGCCTTCCCGATCCCCTCGGTGACCCCCGGCAAGACCGCGCCGGTGTTCCTCGGCGGTTCGGTGCTGGGTGTCCCGGTCAACAGTGCCAACGCCACCCTGGCCCAGGACTGGCTCCAGCTGATGACCAACTCGAACTACCAGACCCAGCTGGAGACCCAGGCGGGCTGGGTGCCGGGCACCATCACCGACACCAGCGCGCTGGACTCCAACCCGGTCTCCGGCGCGGCGGGCATCGCGTCCAGGAACGCCAGGTCCACCCCGGCGATCCCGCAGTGGGCCTCGGTCGAGGCGGGCCAGAACCCGCTCAAGGACATGATGACCGACGTGCTCAACGGCACCAAGACCACCGACCAGGCGGCCAAGGACGCCGATGCGGCGCTGACGACAACCCTTGACGCCTCCAGCTGACACCGGAAGCTGACCTCATGACGGCAGTCTCGACACGCGCGGTGGCGGAGCACCTTCCGCCACCGCGCGGCCGGCGTTCGGCCGGCCCCTCCCGCCGCCCCGGCCGCGGGAAAATGCTCCCCTACCTGCTGATGAGCCCGGCACTGCTGGCGATCGCCGCGCTGCTGGGCTTTCCCGCCGTACTGGTGTTGATCACCAGTTTCCAGAAGCTGGACCTCGGTGAACTGGTCACCGGAAGAACCGTCTGGGTCGGCTTCGACAACTTCAGGACCGTACTGTCGGACCCGGGTTTCTGGACCGACACCGTGCACACCATCGTGTTCACCGCCGGCTGTGTGCTGGCGACGATGGTGGTCGGGCTGCTGGTCGCGCTGCTGCTGACCAAGCTCGGCAAGGTGGTGCGGATCTTCCTACAACTGGCACTGGTGCTCGCCTGGGCGATGCCGATCCTGGCCGCGACCACGGTGTTCCAGTGGATGTTCGACGCGCACTACGGAATCCTGAACAAGACCCTGGTCAAGCTCGGGCTGACCGGGTTCACCAACCATTCCTGGTTCAACAGCGGCTTCTCCACGCTGGTGATCATCGGCATCCTGATCGTCTGGCAGGCAACGCCGTTCGTGGCGTTCACCGTCTACGCCGGACTGGTCAGCATCCCCGGCGAGATCTACGAGGCCAGCTCGCTGGACGGCGCGAGCGCCTGGCAGACCTTCCGCTCGGTCAGCTGGCCGGGAGTCCGGCCGATCCTGGCGCTGACCGCGTTCCTCCAGGTGTTGTGGGACTTCAAGGTGTTCACCCAGGTCTGGGCGATCAAGGAAGGCGGCCCGGACGGCGGCAGCACCACGCTGCCGGTGTTGCAGTACCTGGACGGCATCGCGGACAACCACTTCGGCACCGCGGCCGCGGTGAGCGTACTGATGATCATCATCATCGTGGTGATCACCGCGCTGTACATCCGGATGTTGATTCGGTCGCAGGAGGTTGACCTGTGAGGACGTCCAGGGGCAAGCGCATCGGATTCTCCGTGGTGGCCGTGGTGATCGGCCTGGTCTTCCTGTTCCCGGTGTACTGGATGGTCAGCAGTTCGGTGAAGCCGAACATCGACATCCTGTCCACCAACTACGACCTGTTCCCGAGCAGCTTCACCGTCCAGCACTTCATCGACGCCGTGTCGGCGCCGGACTTCCTGATCTTCCTGCGCAACAGTCTGTTCGTCTCGTTGAGCGCGGTGCTGTGCTCGCTGGTGTTCGGCGTCCTGATGGCGGTGCCGCTGGCCAGGTTCCGGTTCAAGGGCCGGCGCGGTTTCCTGCTGCTGTTGCTGATCGCGCAGCTCACGCCGTTCGAGGCGATGCTGATCCCGATGTACCTGATGATGCGGGATCTCAACCTGCTCAACGAGTTGCCCTCGCTGATTCTGGTCTACTTCGCCGCCACCCTGCCGTTCACCGCGTGGACGCTGCGCGGTTTCGTGCACGGCATCCCGGTCGACCTGGAGGAATCGGCGATGGTCGACGGCTGCGGCCGTTGGCAGGCCTTCCGCCGGGTGACGTTGCCGCTGCTCGGGCCCGGCCTGGTGGCCACCGCGGTGTACGGCTTCATCACGGCGTGGAACGAGTTCCTCTACGCGCTGGTGTTCATGCAGGACACCGACAAGTTCACCCTGCCGGTGTGGCTGTCGACCTTCCAGAGCGTGTTCGGCACCGACTGGGGCGGCACGATGGCCGCGTCCACCCTGTTCACCGTGCCGGTGGTGGTGTTCTTCCTTATCGTGCAACGGAATCTGGTGGCCGGGGTTACCGCGGGTGCCGTGAAGGGTTGAGCCGGATGAACGATCGGGTCGATGCCGAGCTGCGGTCGTTGGCGGCCGGTGTGCTGTTGCCGGGATTCGCCGGCACCACCGCGCCGGACTGGGTCCGCCGCTGGATCGCCGAGTACGGACTGGCCGGGGTGTTGTTGTTCGGCCGCAACGTCGTCGACGACGAACAGGTGGCCGCGCTGTCGGCGAGTCTCGCCGCCGAGCGCGGCGACGCGGTGGTGGCGATCGACGAGGAGGGCGGCGACGTCACCCGGCTGGACGCCGGCCGAGGGTCGGAGGTACCCGGCAACTACGCCCTCGGCGTGGCCGGTGATCCACAGCTGACCGACCAGGTCGCCACCGCCCTCGGCCGGCGGCTGGTCGCCTGCGGGATCACCGCGAACTTCGCGCCCTCGGCCGACCTCACCCTGACCGAACTGGACCCGATCATCGGCGTCCGCTCCTTCGGTTCGGACCCGCGCCTGGCCGCGCGGCAGATCGAGGCCTTCGTCCGTGGCCTGCAACGTTGCGGGGTCGCGGCCTGCGCCAAGCACTTCCCCGGCCACGGCGCGGCCACCGAGGACTCCCACGCCACGCTGCCGGTGCTCGACCGCAGCGAGCAGACCCTGCGCGAGGTCGAACTCGTGCCCTTCGCCGCGGCGGTCGCCGCCGGGGTCCGGTCGGTGATGCTCGGCCACCTGGTCATTCCGGCCTGGGGCGACGAGCCGGCCAGTCTGAGTCCGAAGGCGGTCTCGGTGCTGCGCAGGGAACTCGGGTTCACCGGCACCATCGTCACCGACGCGATCGACATGGGCGCGGTCACCGGCACGGCCGGGATGGCCGGCGGCGCCATCGCGGCCCTGCGGGCCGGCGCGGACACCCTGGTCATCGGCGGCACCTACACCGACGAGGGCACCGTCGATGCACTCGTGGACGCGCTGGTGGAAGCCGTGGTGACCGACGAACTGCCGGTCGACCGGCTCTACGAGGCGGCCAACCGGACGCGGGAACTGGGCAGCCGGATCTTCGACGAGCGCGCGGGCGGCGACTGGGACCGGACGATCGGGCTGGTCGCGGCGCGGCGGGCGATCGTGGTGCGCGGTGAGCCGACACTGGCCGCGCCGCCGCTGGTCGTCGAGCTGTCCGTGGCGCCGACCATCGCGGTCGGCGAGGTGCCGTGGAGCTTCGGCGACCAACTCGTCTCGCTCGTGCCGGACACGGCGGTGCTCCGACTGTCCGAATCGGACGCATCGAACGCATCGGCGTCGCGGATCGTCGCGACCGCCGACGGTCGGCCGGTCGTCGTGGTGACCAGGGACGCGCCGCGCTATCCGTGGGTGGTGGACCTGCTCGGCCGGCTGACCGGCAGTGGTCTAGACCTCATTCGGGTGGAGACCGGCGTCCCCGGCCCTACCCTGGGAGTGACCGCGGTGCTGGACACGAACGGCGCGGCCAGGGTCTGCCTGCGCGCGGGCGCGGAGGCACTGGCCGGCACGCTACCCGGCTGACTGACGAGAACGACCGATCGGGACGGCGGCGAGAACGGGCCGGGACCGACCGGGTATGTGATGCTTTCGGCGAACGCGAAGCAGCGGAGGACACGGTGACGGGGCAGCTTTCCGGACAGGACAACGACACGGCACAGGCCGGCGCGCTGATGGCCCGGGAGGTCGCCGACCAGCCCGGTCTGCTGGCCGGCCTCGTCGAGCATCGGGCCGAGATCGCCGAGGTCGCCAAGGTGGTCGCGGCCCGCAAGCCACGCTTCGCGCTGCTGGCCGCGCGCGGTTCCAGCGACAACGCGGCCCTGTATGCCAAATACCTGATCGAGGTGCTGCTGCAACTGCCGGCCGGCCTCGTCTCCCCGTCGTCGACCACGCTCTACGGCGCGGCGCCCGACCTCGCCGACGTCCTGCTGATCACGGTCAGCCAGAGTGGCGGCTCGCCGGACCTCATCGAGGTCACCGAGTCCGCGCGCAGCCGGGGCGCCCTGACCGTCGCGGTCACCAACACCTCCGACTCCGACCTCGACGCCGCCGCCGAGTTCTCGGTCGACGTGCGGGCCGGCAAGGAACTCGCGGTCGCCGCGACCAAGAGCTACACCTCCACGCTGCTCGGGTTGTACCTGTTGGTCGATGCCATTCGCGGCGGCGACGGCCACGAGGTCGCCGACATCGGCGAACTGGCCTCGACCACCCTGGCCGGCGCGGCGAGCGAGGTCACCGAGGCCGCGCAGCGCTACCGGTTCGTCGAGCGGATGGTCACCACCGGACGCGGCTACTCGCTGTCCACCGCGCTGGAGGCCTCGCTGAAGCTGGCCGAGACGAGCTACCTCTCCGCCCGCGCCTACAGCGGCGCCGACCTGCTGCACGGCCCGGTCGCCGCGCTGGACTCCGAGACCGGCGTGATCGCGGTGACCAGCAATGGGCGCGGCGGCGAGGCCATGCGCGAGGTGCTGAGCGTGGTGCACGGACGAGGCGCGGACGTCCTCGCGATCGGCTCGGCCGCCAAGGA
>CAJCJE010000736.1 GCA_903970565.1 Candidatus Melainabacteria bacterium
TTTTCGCCTGGCTGGGCCGAAAGGTGCCCCGCCACTTCGGACCCGGCCACCTCGCCTACGCGGAACGGGTGTTCACGCGCTGGGGCATGGTCGCGGTGTTCTTCGGCCGGTTCGTCGCGCTGCTGCGGACCTTCTCCGGCCCGCTGGCCGGCGCGCTGCGGATGCCGTATCCCCGGTTCCTGATCGCCAACGTGGCCGGCGGCATCTGCTGGGCGGGCGGCATCACCGCCGCCATCTACTACGCGGGTGAGGCGGCGGAGAAGTACTTCGGCCAGTTCTCCTGGATCGCGCTGGGTGTCGCGGTGGTCGCCGGCATCCTGGTCGGTGTGATCATCAAGCGGCGCACCAACAAGGCGGCCGAAACCGGCCGGACCGCGACCGCCGCCGAGCGAAGCTGACCGGGGCGCCCACGCGCTGACCGGGCGTCCACGCGACAGCCGCACCGGCGCCGACCCGAGCGGGTCGGCGCCGGTGACGTTCAGCGGCTGGCGCGGTTGATCGCGGAGATCACGGCCCGCAGCGAGGCGGTCACGATCGAGGCGTCCACGCCGACGCCCCAGTAGATCCGCTCGCCGATCCCACACTCCACATAGGACGCGGCGCGGGCGTCGTCACCGGCGGTGAGCGCGTGCTCGGTGTAGTCGAGCACGCGCACGTCGAAGCCGACCTCGGCCAGCGCGTCGACGAACGCCGCGATCGGCCCGTTGCCCCGGCCGAGGAGTTCGTGTTCCTCGTTTTCGATTCGGACCACCGCGTTGACCTCGGTGTCGGTGTCCTCGACCGCGCTGGTGATCCGGCTGCGGACCAGGGCCAGCGGTGTCTGCGAGGTCAGGTACTCGGTGGCGAAGGAGTCCCAGATCTGCTGCGGGCTGACCTCGCCGCCACGCGCGTCGGTGACCCGCTGGATGACCTTGGAGAACTCGATCTGCAACCGGCGCGGCAGATCCAGCTGGTGCTCGGATTTCATCACGTACGCCACGCCGCCCTTGCCGGACTGCGAGTTCACCCGGATCACGGCCTCGTAGCTGCGGCCGACGTCCTTCGGGTCGATCGGCAGGTACGGGACCTCCCACGGGTAGTCCTCGACCGGAGTACCGACCCGGTCCGCCGCCGACTTCAGCGCGTCCAGGCCCTTGTTGATGGCGTCCTGGTGGCTGCCGGAGAACGCGGTGAACACCAGATCGCCGCCGTAGGGGTGGCGTTCGGGCACCGGCAGCTGGTTGCAGTACTCGACGGTGCGCCGGATCTCGTCGATGTCGGAGAAGTCGATCTGCGGGTCGATGCCCTGGCTGAACATGTTCAGGCCCAGCGTGACCAGGCAGACGTTGCCGGTGCGCTCCCCGTTGCCGAACAGGCAGCCCTCGATCCGGTCCGCGCCGGCCTGGTAGCCCAGCTCGGCGGCGGCCACGCCGGTGCCCCGGTCGTTGTGCGGGTGCAGGGACAGGATCACCGAGTCGCGGCGCTCCAGGTTGCGGCTCATCCACTCGATCGAGTCCGCGTACACGTTCGGCGTCGCCATCTCGACCGTCGCCGGCAGGTTCATGATCACCGGGCGGTCCGGGGTCGCCTGCCAGATCTGGCTGACCGCGTTGCACACCTCGGCCGCGTAGGACAGCTCGGTGCCGGTGTAGGACTCCGGCGAGTACTCGAAGCGGAAGTTCGTGCCCGGCTGCTTCGCGGCCTGCTCGAACACCAGCTCCGCCGCTGAGGTGGCGATCTTCTTGATGCCCTCGCGCTCCTCGCGGAACACCACCCGCCGTTGCAGGATCGAGGTCGAGTTGTAGATGTGCATGATCACGTCGTGCGCGCCTCGGACCGATTCGAAGGTGCGCTCGATCAGTTCCGGCCGGCACTGGGTCAGTACCTGGATGCGCACGTCGGAGGGGATCGCGTCATCGTTGATGATCTCGCGGACGAAGTCGAAGTCGGTCTGGCTGGCCGCCGGGAAGCCGACCTCGATCTCCTTGTAGCCCATCCGCACCAGCAGTTCGAACATCCTTCGCTTGCGGGCCGGGGACATCGGGTCGATCAGTGCCTGGTTGCCGTCGCGCAGGTCGACCGCGCACCACAGCGGGGCGCGGGTGATCTTGTTGTCCGGCCAGGTGCGGTCGGGCACCACGATGGGTTCGACGAGCTGCTCGAAGGGCCGGTAGCGGTGCACCGGCATGGAGCTGCCGCGCTGCGGATTCCAGGGCTGCTGGTCGCCGGGAGCCGGCCGGGCCGGGGTACGCACCCGGCTGGTCACGGTGGAACGGGGGGTAGCGGTACGGTGACTACTGCTCATGAGAGAGAACTCCTGCTGGCCGATGAGGTCGACCGGCGGCCACGCCAAACTCCGCAACGGGGGGCCGGTCTGGATCAGACCCCGTCGCGGCGAGGAAGCAGGAGACCTGGCGCCACGCGACCACCCTAACCAACACCGCGTACGGCCACAACGCGGCCATCGTTGCGACCGGGCAAACCGGCGGTTCGGAAGGACAGATCCCCAGCGTCAGAGCAGGATTGGGCCGATCGGAGCAGTTTGGTGCGAGGGTAGACCGGGGATACCTTCGTTATGACAACACGACGCTCATATGCCGGCCGGGACACCGCGGGC
This sequence comes from Candidatus Melainabacteria bacterium, assembly GCA_903970565.1. Taxonomy (GTDB): domain Bacteria; phylum Actinomycetota; class Actinomycetes; order Mycobacteriales; family Pseudonocardiaceae; genus CAJCJE01. The sequence continues at coordinate 2,597 of CAJCJE010000736.1, forward strand.
CGGGTGGTCACCGGGATCGGCGCGTTGTTCGCGTTGATCGAGGTCATCTACATTCTGCTGCTGCTGTTCGGGGCCAACCAGGGCAACGGCTTCTTCACCTTCATCAGGTCGCTCGCGGTGCCGCTGGCCCTGTTCTTCCCCGGCCTGTTCAACCCCGGCAACTACGACCTGCACGTGATCCTGGACTACGGCCTGGCCGCGGTGTTCTGGCTGGTCATCACCGGGATCATCGCGCGGATCATCGGCCGCTGAGTCAGCCGTGTCACCCGCTCGTTACCGGCGGGTAGCCGCAGCGGGCTCGGCGTGTCAGACTCCCGCACATGGGTGAGCACTCGGACACACCGGCCCGGACCAGGCGCGACTCCGCGCAAGTCAGGGCGAAGGCGGTCGACCTCGTCGCCGGCATCATCCGGTGGGCCGGTCTGATCGTGGTGATCATCCTGGTTGCGCGGGTGCTGCTGACGGTGGGTGGGGCCAATCCCGACAACGGGATCACCAGCTTCGTCACCTCGTGGTCGGACACGTTCGCGTGGGGGTTCAAGAACCTGTTCACGCCCGGCGACGCGAAGCTCCGGGTGCTGGTCAACTACGGCATCGCGGCGATCTTCTGGCTGATCGTCAGTTCGATCGTCGCCAGGTTGATCCGCCGTCTCGGCTGAACCATTGCCTTGCACACCTCGGGCCTGGCGGGAGATCCGCCGGGCCCGAGGTGTGTCGAGACGCGGACAAGGTCAGTCCCGCTCGGTCAGTCCTGCACGCGGCGACGCTTGGCGGCGAAGCGCATCCCGAACAGCGCGCCCGCCCCGATCACCACGAGCGCACCGCCGATGATCAGCGGCATTTCCGTGCTGACACCGGTGTAGGCGAGGCCGTGACCGGACGGCGTGTTGGTCGTCCCGGCCGCGGCCACCACCGGCGCGGTCGTGGTCGTGGCGGGGGAGGAGCTGCTGGTGGTCGGGGGCGCCGTGGTCGTGGTGGTGGGCGGCGCGGTGGTCGTGGTCGGTGCCGTGGTGGTGGTCGGCACCGTGGGCGGGACGACCTTCGGCGAGCACACCTCGGGGGTCGCGTAGGTGTCCTTGAAGCTGTAGCCGTGCGGGTCGGTGAGGCTCGGGTAGTCGCCGGCGATCACCTCGACGGTGAACGTGTAGATCGCCGAGCCCGCGTCGGTCTCCGGCGCCGCGATCTTGGCGGTGATGCCGCCGTTGTTGAAGTCGTAGGAGTT
>CAJCJE010000737.1 GCA_903970565.1 Candidatus Melainabacteria bacterium
ATCCGCCGCCGCGCCGGCCCCTGACGGGCCATCGCCACCTACCACCGCTCGATTCCGCACCACTCGACCTGGGAGGTCGTGAACCTCGATGAGTGACTACGCGAACGTTCGAATCCCGGCCGATGTCGACCGCCCCGACAAAGTCCTCGGTCCCCTGACCTTGCGGCAACTGGTCATCCTGGCCGCAACCGGTCTGCTGCTCTATCTGCTGTGGACGGCCAGCCACGGATGGCTGCCCACGCCGCTGTTCCTCGCCCTCGCGCTCCCGGTCGCCGCCGCCGCGGCGGCGATCGCTCTCGGGCAACGAGACGGCATGTCGCTGGACCGCCTCCTGCTCGCCGCACTCCGGCAACGGCTCTCGCCGCGATATCAAGTCGCTGCCCCGGAAGGGGTGCGCCCGGTCCCGACCTGGGTGACCGCCGCCATCCGCGACGAGGCGACCGCCACCGCGCGCATGGGCGGCAACGCCGCCAGCAACCGCGGCCACGGAGCCGGCCGCGCAAGGTCAGGTCCGGGTGCGGGTGAGCGGATCGCGCCGGCCGCGTTGCGGTTGCCCGCCCAAGCCGTCGACGCCGCCTACGCGGCATCCGGCGATATCGCGGTCGTCGACCTCGGCAACGACGGCCTCGCCGCTGTCGCGGTCTGCAGCACCGTCAACTTCGCGCTGCGCACCGGCGAGGAACAAGACGGGCTGGTGGCCAGTTTCGGTCGCTTCCTGCACAGCCTGTCCGGCGCCGTCCAGATCGTTGTCCGCACTCAACGGCTGGACCTGTCCGAGGCGATCGCCGAGCTCCGCGAGCGCGCGGGCGGACTGCCGCATCCCGCGTTGGAAGCCGCCGCGCTCGACCACGCCGACTACCTCTCCCACCTCGCCACCAACACCGACCTCTGGCGCCGGCAGGTCCTGCTGATCCTGCGGGAACCACTCGGCCCGGCCACGCCACCGGACGGGCTTGGTGGTCCGTCGCCGGCCGCGGCCCTGGGGTCGCTGCTGTCCTCGCGATCAGCGCGACGCCGGAACCGCTCCTCCGACCGCACCGGTGGTTCGGACGCGGCGGTACGGGCGGCGGAAGCACGGCTCGTGCGTCGGCTGACCGAGGCAATGGACCTGCTCGGCGGGGCCGGCATCGTCGTCACCCCGCTGACCGCAGGCCAGGCCACCACCGTGCTCGCCTCCGCGTCCAACCCGGACACCCTGCTGCCCTCCCCCACCGGCCTCGCGGGCGCGGACGAGGTCATCACCGGCCCACCCAGCCTGCAGGACTGGCCGGCCGACGACAGCTGGAGCGATCAGGACACCAGCGGTCACACCGGCAGCCGCGTCGCCAGCCACCGGGGCGATGACGCCGGCTACGCCGACGACAGCGCGGCGGGCGAGGACTGGGCCTACGGCGACGAGGCCAGCGACTACGGCGACGACGACGGATACGACGCCGACTACGTGGCCGACGAGTACGGCCAAGACGAGGGCGACGACGACTACGCCAGCACCCCGGACGACGAGATCGACCCAATCGATGACGACGCGTACCCGCGCGGTGAGGCGACGGACGCACGTCGCCTCGGCCGCGGCGGCGCGCGGAACAGGAGCCGGCGATGAAGACCCGAACCCGACCGACACGCCGCGCACAGCGCCGCAACCAGTCCGGGCCCCGGACTCCGCGCCTTCCGTTGGGCAGCGCGGCGGCGTTCACGCCCGATGCGATCGCGGTCGGCGCGCGCCACGTCGAGATCGGCAACGACTGGGTATCCAGCTTCGCCGTGGTCGGTTACCCGCGCGAGGTCGCACCGGGCTGGCTGACGCCGTTGGTGACCTACCCCGGCCGGCTGGACGTCAGCCTTCACATCGAACCGATCGACCCCGTCACCGCCGCCAGCCGGTTGAAGAAACAGTTGGCGCGCCTGGAGTCCGGCCGCCGGCACACCGAACAACACGGCCGGCTGGTCGACTTCGACGTCGACATCGCGACCGAGGACGCCTACGACCTCGCCTCCCGGGTCGCGCGGGGAGATGGGCGGTTGTTCCGGGTCGGGCTCTATCTGACCGTGCACGCCGACTCGCAGCGCGCGCTCGCCGACGAGGTCGCCGCAGTCCGGGCGCTGTGCGCGAGCCTGCTCCTGGACGCTCGACACACCACCTACCGGTCGGTGCAGGGCTGGGTGTCCACCCTGCCCATGGGTCTGGACCTGGTCGGTATCCGCCGCACGATGGACACCGCTGCCCTCGCCACCGCCTATCCGTTCACCAGCCCGGACCTGCCGGCGCCGGACCCCACTTCGGTCGCGGTCGCCTCCGGCGTGCTCTATGGGCACAACCTCGGCTCGCAATCACTCGTGCACTGGGACCGGTTCGCCGAGGCCATGCACAACCACAACATGGTCGTCCTCGGCCGCTCCGGTGCCGGCAAGTCGTTCTTCGTCAAACTGGAGCTGCTGCGCAGCCTCTACCGGGGCATCGAGGTCTTGGTCATCGACCCCGAGGACGAATACCGGCGGCTGTGCGACGCCGTGGGCGGCACCTACCTGCACCTCGGCGCGCCCGGAGTCAGGATCAACCCGTTCGACCTCCCGATCCACGTCGGACTGGACGGCCGACGGACCGCGCCGCCGGACGCGCTGGTGCGCCGGAGTCTGTTCGTGCACACCTTCCTCGCGGTCTTGCTCGGCACCGAGATCCAGCCAGGACAGCGGGCGGCGCTGGACCGCGGGATCGCCGCGACCTACCAGAGCGTCGGCATCACCGCCGACGTCAGGACCTGGACCCGACCGGCTCCCACCTTGCGGGTCTTGCGGGACGTCCTCGCCGCCGCCGGCCAGGCCGGTGACACCGCAGCGGAGGATCTGGCTGCCCAGTTGCATCCGTTCGTCGATGGCGCCTACGGGCACCAGTTCGACGGACCCAGCAGCGGCGGCCAGAACGACGGGCACCTGACCGTGTTCTCCCTGCGCGACCTGCCCGACGAGCTGCGCGCGGTGGGCACCCTGCTGGTGCTCGACGCGGTCTGGCGGCGCGCCTCGCACCCCACAATCCGACGGCCGCGGTTGGTGATCGTGGACGAGGGCTGGCTGCTCATGCAGGACCCGACCGGCGCCCGCTACCTGTTCCGGATGGCCAAATCATTCCGGAAACTCTGGGCCGGGTTGACCATCGCGACCCAAGACGTCGGCGACGTTCTGAGCACGGAAACCGGAAAAGCCATCATCAGCAACGCAGCCACGCAAGTCCTGTTGCGGCAAGCACCACAAGTCATCGACGAGATCGTCGCGGCGTTCGATTTGTCCGAGGGCATGAAGCAATTCCTGCTGACCGCCGACAAAGGGCACGGATTGCTATGCACCGGAACAAATCACACCGCTTTCGCCGCCGCGGCGTCACCGCAAGAATATTACTTGAT
>CAJCJE010000738.1 GCA_903970565.1 Candidatus Melainabacteria bacterium
GTGGTCCGGCTCATCTGGGTCTGGATCACCAGTTCCCGCTCCGAGGGCAGCGGCGCTCCTTCGGGGTACTCCCCGGAGAGGATGCGTTCTCGAACGTCGTTCGCCAGCACCGCCGCTGCTTTCGGCACCTCCATGGGAGACAGCCGGATCGCCGGCCGCGAGTTCTCCGCCGTCATGGGTACTCCTATTTTGTGGTCCAAAGGTCAGACCCAAACTAGCATTAACCGTGCGTCCGTTTCATCCACGGACGCGCACACCGGGCGAGGAGCAACACATGCAATGGGGACTCTCGGAAGAACAGACCGACTTCCAGTCGATCCTGCGTGACTGGCTTGCCGCCCGCTGCTCCCCACGCCAGCTGCGTGACTGGCTCGACGCCGACGATCCGGAACCGTTCGAGCAGGCGTTCACCGAGGACGGCTGGTTCGCGGTCGGCTCGTCGGAGGAGATCGGCGGCCAGGGCGGCGGTCTCGTCGAACTGGCCCTCGCCGCCGAAGAACTGGGCCGGCGGGCGGCGCCGTCCTCGGCCTGGCTGGGTTCGATGCTCGCCGTCCCCTGTCTGGCGACCACGCCCGATGCGGCCAAGGCCCTGATAGCCGACGGTGTCACGACGGTCCTCGCGGTCGCGGCCGAGTCGGTCCCGGGTGCCCGGGTCACGACCACCCAGGACGGGACCGGGCTCGTCGGATCGGTCGCTGCCGTGCTCGGTGCCGACCGGGCCCGTCGACTGCTGGTACCGGTGCGTGCCGAGCGCGATGTCCACCTGGTGCTGCTGGACTGCGACTCCCCACAGGTGGAGATCCGGCGCAGGGCACTGACCGACCGCACCCGCACCGTCGCCGACGTCGTGCTCTCCGGTGCGGTCGGTACCACGCTGAGCGTGGATGCCGACGCGGTGCTGGGTGAGGTCGCGCTGCGGGCCGCCGTTCTCGTCGCCGCCGATTCGCTCGGCGTGCTGGAACAGATGCTGGACATGACGGTGGAATACAGCATCCAGCGCCGGCAGTTCGGGGTGCCGATCGGGTCCTTCCAGGCGGTCAAACACGCCGCCGCGGAGATGCTCGTGCAGGTCGAGTCCGCCCGCTCGATCGTCTATCTCGCCGCTGCCTCCGTCGACGCCGGGCACCCGCAGGCCGCACTGCACGCCGCTGCCGCGAAGGCACAGGTGACCGCGAAAACGGCCGAGGCCGCGGACACCGCGCTGACCCTGCACGGCGCGATCGGTTACACCTGGGAGCACGACCTCCAGCTCTACTACAAGCGGGCCAAGCTCGGGCGACGGTTGTTCGGTGACCCGAGCGCGTGGAACGAGCGCATCGCGGCGGCGCTGCGCCTGGTGCCGTAGCGGTCGCATCGCCGTAGGCATTTGGTCAGTCCTTTGTTATGGTTGACGTCTACGGCCAATGGAGGCGCGGTGGACTTCGATCTGACGGACGACCAGGCGACGATCCGCAAGGCGGTCGCGGAACTCGCCGGCAAGTTCGATGACCAGTACTGGATGGCCAGGGACCAGGCGCACGAGTTCCCCACCGAGTTCTACGACGCGCTCGCCGGCGGCGGCTGGCTCGGGATCACCACTCCGCAGGAGTACGGCGGCCACGGGTTCGGCATCACCGAGGCGTCGATCCTGATCGAGGAGGTGGCCAGGTCCGGTGGCGGGATGAACGCCGCCAGCGCCATCCACCTGTCGATCTTCGGTATGCATCCGGTCATCGTGCACGGCTCCGAGGAACTCAAGCGGCGGACGTTGCCCCGTATCGTCACCGGTGATCTGCACGTCTGCTTCGGCGTGACCGAACCCGGCGCCGGCCTGGACACCACCAGGATCACCACGTTCGCCCGGCGGGAGGGCGAGCACTACGTCGTCAACGGTCGCAAGGTGTGGATCTCCAAGGCGATGGAGTCGGAGAAGGTCCTGCTGCTGACCCGAACGACGAAGATCGAGGACGTCGCCAAGAAGACCGACGGCATGACACTGTTCCTCACCGACCTGGATCGAACGAAGATCGACATCCGGCCGATTCCCAAGATGGGGCGCAACGCGGTCACCTCCAACGAGCTGTTCATCGACGACCTGCACATTCCGGTCGAGGATCGGGTTGGCGACGAGGGCCAGGGTTTTCGCTACATCCTGGACGGCCTCAATCCCGAGCGCATGTTGGTCGCGGCGGAAGCGCTCGGCCTCGGCCGGGTCGCGCTCGACCGCGCGGTCCGCTACGGCAACGAGCGCGAGGTGTTCGGTCGTCCGATCGGGATGAACCAGGGCCTACAGTTCCCGCTCGCCGACTCGTTGGCCCGGCTGGACGCGGCCGAACTGGTGCTGCGCAAGGCAACCTGGCTCTACGACCAGGGCCAGCCCTGCGCGCGCGAGGCGAACAGCGCGAAGTATCTCTGCGCCGACGCCGGATTCCAGGCCGCCGACCGCGCGCTCCAGACCCACGGCGGAATGGGCTATTCCGAGGAGTACCACGTCGCGCGGTACTTCCGGGAAGCACGACTGCTCAAGATCGCACCGCTGAGCCAGGAAATGGTGCTCAACTACCTGGGTTCCCACGTGCTCGGGCTCCCGAGGAGCTACTGATGCCGACCCCGGACGTGTTCTCGTTGGCCGGCCGCTGCGCGCTGGTCACCGGAGCCGGTAGCGGCATCGGCGCGGCGGTCGCCGAAGCGTATGCCCGTGCCGGCGCGGCAGTACTCGTCACCGATGTCGACTCCTCGCCTGCCATCGCGGTCGCCACGCAGATCACCGCCGCCGGTGGCACCGCGGAGCACCACGTCCTGGACGTGCGGGACCGCGACGCGGCCGACGCGGCGGCGGCTCATGCCGCGACACTCGGCGGCGGAACGCTGCACATCCTGGTGAACAACGCCGGCGCGATCGCCCCGGCCATGTTCGGCGACCTGGAGGAGGAGGCGTTCCGGCGCGTCGTCGACATCCATCTCGTGGGTTCCTACACCTGCGCGAAAGCGGTGCTGCGCTACCTGCCCGACGACGGGACGGGACGGATCATCAACGTCACCTCCGCCGCCGGCCTCACCGGGACGATCGGTCAGGCCAACTACGGGGCGGCCAAGGCAGGCGTCATCGGCCTGACCAAGTCGCTGGCGCGTGAACTGGCCCGCCGGCACGTCACGGTCAACGCGCTGGCCCCGCTGGCCGCGACGCCGATGACGCAGAACATCCGCGCCAACGAGAAACTTGCCGCCAAGACGCTGGCCAGGATTCCGCTCGGACGGTGGGCGCAGCCCGAGGAGATCGCGCCGAGCTTCGTGTTCTTCGCCTCGGACGCGGCCTCCTACATCACCGGCCAGGTACTTCCGGTCGACGGCGGGACGGTCATCTGATGTCGCGGTCATCCGAAGCGAGCACCAGCAGTCC
>CAJCJE010000739.1 GCA_903970565.1 Candidatus Melainabacteria bacterium
CCAGTCGCAACGGTGAGGTGTCCGTTGTGGACGGACTGTTCGCCGAGGCCAAGGAGGTGATCTGCGGCTGGGTGCTGTACGAGGTGCCGACCCTGGCCGAGGCGGTGGAATGGTCCAGGAAGTTCCTCGCCGTGCTCGGCACCGACACCGAGATCCGGGTCCGGCCGGTGTTCGGTCCCGAGTGATCGGGGCCGACGCGGCCGGTTCACCCAGCGGCATCGTCGGCCAAGTCGGCCAAGTCAGCCAGGGTCGGTCAGGTCAGCCAGGGTCGGTCAGGTCAGCCATGAGGTCGCGGAGGGCGGTGTGCGCGCGTTCGACGAGGGGGCGACGGCGGGCCATCGAGCGGGCGAGGTCGGGGTCGGGGGTGACGGTGTGCGTCGGGGTGATCAGGTCGGCGGCGGCGGTGAGGGTGGGCAGGTCACCGAGGGCCCGCCAGCCCAGCAGCGCCGCGCCGAGGCCGGAGCCGGCCGCCTCGGCGGTCATCGCCAGTGGTCGGTTCAGCGCGGCGGCGACGACCTGGCCCCAGACCGGGGCTCGGAAGGCGCCGCCGGTGGCGCGGATCTCGCCGCTGCCGGGGACCGCGTCGGCGACCAGCGCCAACTGTTGGGCGACGCCGTCGACGAGGGCCCGTGTCAGCTGCGCGCGGCCGTGTTCACGGCGCAGGCCGAGGATCGCGCCGCGCGGGTCCGGCTCCCACCAGGGCGCGCGTTCGCCGAGCAGATAGGGCAGCGCGAGGAGGTCGTCGGCACGGACGGCGGCGGCCTCGGTGAGCAGGTCGGCGACGTCGACGCCGAAGGCCTGCGCGGCCCAGGCGGCCACCACCCCGCCGTTGCTGATCGCGCCACCGCGCACCCACAGGCCCTCGGCCAGCGCGTAGCAGAACACCCGGCCGTCCGGGTCGACGCCGGGTTGCTCGGTGATCACCCGCAGCGCGCCGCTGGTACCCAGCGACAGCGCGGCCGTGCCGGGGCGGACCGCGCCGGTACCGAGATTGGCCAGCGGACCGTCGCCGGCGCCGATCACGACCGGCAGACCCCTTGGCAGGCCGTCGATGTCCGCGTCGAGCCGGCAGATCTCGTTGGGGGGCCGCAACTCCGGAAGTTGGGTCGCGGAGATACCGGCCAGCCGCAGGGATTCCGGGTACCAGGCGAGGCGGCGGATGTCCAGCAGCCCGGTGCCGGAGGCGCAGGAGTGGTCGGTGACCAGGTGGCCGGTCAGGTGGTGCAGCACATAGTCCTTGACGCCGACCCAGTACGCGGCCCGGCGGCAGAGGCCGGGTTCGTGTTCGGCGAACCAGGCCAGTTTGACCAGCGGGGACATCGGATGCACCGGGGTTCCGGTGGCCCGGTGCAGCGACCGCGCCAGTTCCGGGTCGGCGCGCAGCGCGCGGGCGGTGCCGGCGGCGCGGTGGTCGGCCCAGCTCAACGCCTCCGTCAGCGGCCGGTGCGCGGCGTCCAGCGGGAGCAGGGTGTGCATGGCAGCGCTGAAGGAGATCGCGGCGACGTCGAGGCCGCGCGCGCAGTCGGCAACGGCCGCGACCGCCTGCGCGGCAACCAGATCCGGGTCCTGGGTGGCGCAGCCGTCGGCCCCGGTGCGCAGCGGGTAGCCGCGTTCGGCGATGGCCACCTGCCGACCGTCCACAGTGGTGGCGACCACCTTGGTGGCGGTCGTGCCGAGGTCGACCCCCAGCACGACCCGCGCCCTCATGATGAACTCGACGAACCGGCCGGCATCGAGGTACTCAGCCGGTGAACTCGGGGGCGAGCGCCTCGGCGATCTCGTAGGTGTTCAGCGCGGCACCCTTGCGCAGGTTGTCGCCGCAGACGAAGAAGTCCAGCGTGTTCGGGAAGTCCAGCGCCTGCCGAATCCGGCCGACCACCGTCGGGTCCGCGCCGACCGTGTCGGCCGGGGTCGGGAACACGCCGTTGGCCGGGTCGTCGACCAACAGCACCGAGGGGTGCCCCTGGAAGATCTCCCGCGCCGCCGCGACCGTGACCGGCTCGGCGAAGGTGGCGTGCACGGCCAGCGAATGCGTGGTGATCACCGGAACCCGCACGCAGGTCGCGGAGACCTTGAGGTCCGGGATGCCGAGGATCTTGCGGGATTCGTTGCGTACCTTGAGTTCCTCGCTGGCCCAGCCGTCCTCTTTGAGCGAACCGGCCCAGGGCACCACGTTGAACGCCAGCGGCGCCGGGAACGGCGAGTCGGACTGGGACAGGCCAGCCGCTTCGAGGGCTTCGCGGACGTCGCCGGCCCGGAGGCCGACCTGCTTGCCACCGACCGCCGCCGCTTCGGCGTAGAGCCGGTCGATGCCGGACTGGCCGGCTCCGGACGCGGCCTGGTAGGAGGCGACGACGAGTTCACGCAGGCCGAACTCGTGGTGCAGCGCACCGATCGCGGCCATCATGGACAGGGTCGTGCAGTTGGGGTTGGCGATGATTCCCCTGGGCCGCTCGGTCATCTGGTGCGGATTGACCTCGGGCACCACCAGCGGCACCGCGTCGTCCATCCGGAACGCGCCGGAGTTGTCGACCGCGACCGCGCCGTGTGCGGCGGCGATCGGTGCCCACCGCGCGGACACCTCGTCGGGCACGTCGAACATGGCGACGTCGACGCCGTCGAAGACCTCCGGGGCCAGGGCCCGCACCATGATCTCCTGACCGCGCACGGTCAGGGCGCGGCCGGCCGAGCGCGGCGAGGCGACCAGCCGGACCTCGCCCCACGGGAAGCTCTCCCGGCCGTCCATGATGTCGATCATCATGCTGCCGACCGCGCCGGTTGCGCCGACCAGTGCCAGTACGGGTCCGCTGCCCATGTCCGTCTACCTTCCCGTCCCGGCGTAGACGACGGCTTCCTCGTCGCCGCCGAGGCCGAACGCCTCGTGGATCGCCTGCACCGCGTCATCGAGCTGGAGGTCCCGGACCAGGACCGAGATCCGGATCTCGGAGGTGTTGATGATGTCGATGTTGACCCCCGCGCTGGCCAGCGCCTCGCAGAACCGCGCGGTCACGCCGGGGTGCGACCGCATTCCGGCGCCGACGAGCGAGACCTTGCCCACATGGTCGTCGTAGAGGACCTGCTCGAACTTGAGTTCGTCGCGGACCTTCTCCAGCGCGGCGACCGCGCTCGGGCCGTTGGACTTGGACAGCGTGAAGGTGATGTCGGTGCGGCCGGAGACGGCGCCGGAGACGTTCTGCAACACCATGTCGATGTCGATCTCGGTGTCGGCGATCACCCGGAAGATCCGCGCGGCGACCCCGGCGTGATCGGGTACCCCGGTCACCGTGACCTTGGCCTCGGAGCGGTCGTGTGCGACACCGGTGATCATCGCCTGTTCCACGGGAAGATCCTCCATCGAGCCGGACACCAGGGTGCCGGGCCGTTGACTGTAGGACGAGCGGACTCGGATCGGGACGCCGTAGCGGCGGGCGTACTCGACGCAGCGCAGCATCAGCACCTTCGCGCCGGCCGCGGCCATTTCCAGCATCTCCTCGTAGGTGACCGCGTCCAGCCGTTTGGCGTTGGGCACGATCCGAGGGTCGGCGGTGTAGACGCCCTCGACGTCGGTGTAGATCTCGCAGACATCCGCGCCGAGGGCGGCGGCCAGCGCAACCGCGGTGGTGTCGGAACCACCCCGGCCGAGGGTGGTGATGTCCTTGGTGTCCTGGCTGACGCCCTGGAAGCCGGCGACCAGCACGATGTGGCCCTCGTCGAGGGCCTCGCGCAGCCGGCCGGGGGTCACGTCGATGATGCGGGCCCTGCCGTGCGCGGAGTCGGTGATCACGCCGGCCTGCGACCCGGTGAACGAGCGGGCCTGCGCGCCCAGGGCGCTGATGGCCATCGCGACCAGGGCGTTGGAGATCCGCTCGCCGGCGGTGAGCAGCAGGTCCATCTCACGCGCCGGAGGCACCGGGTTCACCTGCATGGCCAGATCGAGCAGTTCGTCGGTGGTGTCGCCCATCGCCGAACACACCACCACGACGTCGTTGCCGGCCTTGCGGGTGGTGACGATGCGCTCAGCCACCCGTTTGATCCGGTCGGCGCTCTCCAGGGAAGATCCGCCGTACTTCTGGACGACGAGCGCCACGCCGATCGTGCCTCCTTCATACCGGGACCACGGGGGCGAGGAGGCACCTGACCGGGACTCCTCACCCGACCGGCAAGCCTACCGGCGCGACGGCCTCCGGCTCCGTGTCGCGCACCACTGGGTGAGATCGGCCGCCGAACCCGGACCGGTCAGCGCGGCCAGGTCCGTGCAACGGCACTCCTGCCACTAGCCTGATGCCCCTCGCGACACGTCGGTCGGTGGAGGTTCGCAGCAGGTGTCGACAACCGAGGTTGACCAGTCTCCAGACGTGTTGATCGGCGAAACCGCCGATGCCGACCTGGTCAGACCCTCCCTGGCAGATTCGGCGGATTCGACGGCCCGGCCCGCGGGCGGGGCGGCACTGCTGGCGCGGCTGGCGCCGGTGGGCCGGGTGGACTGGTCGCGAGTGGTCGGCGCGCTGGTGCCGATGGTGCTCTATCTGACCGTCCGCGAGGTCGGCCTGGTGCTGCTGGGCTGGCTGGCCGGGCGCAACCACACCACGTCGAGTGCGGCCCTGACCTCCTGGGACGGTCAGTGGTTTTTGGCCATCGCCCAGCACGGCTACGCGGGCGTGCCGCCCGGCCTTGCCGATGCCTTCGGCCGGCGCACCGCCGACACCCCGCTGGCCTTCTTCCCCGGCTACCCGGTCGCGGTGCGCTGGCTGGCCGACCTTCCGGGGGTGACGGTGACCTCGGCGGCCCTGGTGCTGTCCGCGGCCAGCGGCGTCGCCTGCGGTTACGCGCTGATGCGCATCGCCGCGCAGTTGCCCTGGGTGGTCCGCGACCGGGCGGTCGGGCTGATCCTGGTGGTGCTGTTCGCGGCGTCGCCGATGGCGATCGTGCTGTCGATGGCCTACTCGGAGGCGTTGTTCTGCGCGCTGGTCGCCTGGTCGCTGGTCGGGGTGCTGGAGAATCGCTGGCTGCTGGCCGGACTGGCCAGCGCCGCCGCCGGGCTGGTCCGGGTGACCGCGGGCGCGCTGGTCGTGGTGGTGGTCGCGGCCGCGATCGTGGCGATCGTGCGCCACCGGGGTGCCTGGCGGCAGGCGGGCTGGCGACCGTGGGTCGGCGGCCTGCTCGCGCCGCTGGGCCTGCTCGGCTACCTCGGTTTCGTCGCGGTCCGGACCGGCGAGCCGACCGGCTGGTTCGCCGTGCAGCAGCAGGGCTGGGACTCGAAGTTCGACGGCGGAGCGGCCACCGTCCGGTTCGGCGTCGAGGTGCTCACCACCGGCCGGTCGGTGCTGGAGGTGGCGACGGTCGCGATTCTGGCGGTCGCGGTGGTGCTCGCGGTGGTGTGCCTGCGGCAGCGGATCGGCTGGCCGCTGATCGTCTACGGGGTACTGACGCTGGTCATGGACCTCGGCTCGAACGGGCTGATGAACTCCAAGGCGCGCCTGCTGGTGCCCGCGTTCACCCTGCTGATCCCGATCGCGATCGGGTTGGCGAAGCGGCAGCGCGGCACGGTGATCACCGTGCTGGTCGGGGTCACGCTGGCCAGCGCCTGGTTCGGCGCGTACGCGCTGACCGGTTGGCAGTACGCGATCTGACATAGGGTGATTCGATGGCCGAGGCGCAGCGGATTCCGGACAAACACGCCGATTCCAGTGTCGAGCTGGCACCACTGATCGCGGCGCGCTGGAGCCCGCGCGCGCTGGACCCGGCCGCCGAGGTGACCGACAGCCAGTTGCGCGCGCTGCTGGAAGCGGCACGCTGGGCACCGTCCTACGGCAACACCCAGCCGGCTCGCTACCTGCTCGGCCGGCGCGGCGAGGACACCTTCGACCGGATTCACGGCGTACTGAACTCCGGCAACAAAGTCTGGACGGCCGGGGCCGCCGTGCTGCTGCTGGGCGCGGTCCTTCGGCGAAACGCCAAGGGCGAGATCCCCTACGCCGAGTACGGTCTCGGCCTGGCCAGCGAGAACCTGGTGTTGCAGGCCGTCGCCGAAGGACTTGTGGCGCACCAGATGAGCGGCTTCGACCCCGAAGCGGCGCGCACCGCGTTCGACCTGCCGGCCGAGGTCACGCCGCTGGTGGTGATCGCGGTCGGCAAGCCCGGCGATCCGTCCTATTTGGACGAACGACGTCGGGAACGGGAACTCGCGCCGCGCACCCGGCTGCCGCTCGGCGAGATCGCCTACACCGAACGGTGGGGCCGCGCCGCGTTCTGAGCCGACCGCGCCGGAGGGTTGGGCGGCCGAAGGGGTTGGGCCGCCGCGCGATCCGGTGCGAGGATGCCGGAGTGCTGATCAGCCGGCAGGACGCCGAAACTCTGGACCGGTCCGACGAACTCGCGTTCCTGCGCGCGCGGTTCGCGCTGCCGTCCGAGGTGATCTACCTGGACGGCAACAGCCTCGGCGCGCTGCCGAAATCGGTGCCGGCGCGGCTGGCCGAGGTGATCGAGCAGGAATGGGGCCAGCGGCTGATCCGCTCCTGGAACGAGGCGGGCTGGTGGACCGCGGCCCATCGGGTCGCCGAGCGGCTCG
>CAJCJE010000740.1 GCA_903970565.1 Candidatus Melainabacteria bacterium
ACCGTGCTGTCCTCGCCGATCGAGCGGATGACCGAAGTAACCGCGGCATCTCCCCTGCCGGTCGTGGTGGCCGGGGGCGACGGGCACGACATGAGCATGTTCGACTTCGCGACGGCGGCGATGGCCGTCGGTTGTCACGGCCTGGCAATAGGCAGGCGGGTGTTCACCGACGACACACCCCGGCGAGTAGTCCACCAACTGGCCGCCATCGTGCACGGTGACGAGTTCAGAACCGAAACCGCAGTATCAACCCATCTGGCAGGTACATTGTGAAATTCGCCTGGATCGACGTCCGAACCGTTCCGGAAGCACAGCGCGAGGCCATCGTGGATGCCGCCATCCATGCCAGGGCCGACGCGATCGTGCACGACGACCCGACCCTGCTCGGCACGCTGCCCGCCACCATCCGCCGGGTCCTGCTGTCCGCGGGTGAATCCGCACCGGCCACCCCGGTCGAGGACCTGATCACGTTGCGGACCGTGGCCGACCGCACCGAGTTCGACCAGATGCGCGCCGCGCACCGGGCCGGCGACGATCACATCGCCGCGCTGGTGGACGTGGCCGACGACCAGTCGCTGACGCTCGCCTGTGACGCCGCGATCGCGCTGCCCCACACCGTGGTCCGCTTCAAGGACCCGACGAAGATCCCGTTGGAGATCGTGATCGCCGCGGCGGACAGCTCGACCGGCCAGTTGATCTGCCACGCCGACAACCTGGAGGAAGCCGGGATCATCATCGACGTGCTGGAGAAGGGCTCGGAAGGCGTGATGCTGGCACCGCGTGATGCCAACGACGTCTTCAGCCTGATGGACCTGCTACAGACGAAGACCGCGCCGCTGGACCTGGCGACGCTCAGTGTGAACTCGATCGAGCACGTGGGCCTCGGTGACCGGGTCTGCATCGACACGTGCACGCACTTCGAGGAGGACGAGGGTATGCTCGTCGGCTCCTACGCGCACGGCTACATCCTGTGCTGTAGCGAGACACACCCGCTGCCGTACATGCCCACTCGGCCCTTCCGGATCAACGCCGGCGCTCTGCACTCCTATGTGTTCGGCCAGGACAACCGGACGAACTACCTCAGCGAGTTGAAGGCCGGCAGCGCGGTGCTCGGAGTGGCGGCCGACGGGCGGACCCGGCGCATCGTGGTCGGCCGGATCAAGCTGGAATCCCGTCCACTGCTGAGCATCAAGGCCACCTCGCCGGAAGGTGTCCAGGTCAACCTGATCGTGCAGGACGACTGGCACGTACGGGTGCTCGGCCCCGGTGGATCGGTTCGCAACGTCACCGAACTGAAGGCGGGGGACGAACTGCTCGGCTACGTGGCGACCGACAAGCGACACGTGGGATGGCCGGTGGGCGAATTCTGCGTAGAGAAGTGACGATCGCGGGCGGTACTCGGCGTGCGCCAGGAATATCCGAGAACACGAACTCCTGGTGGGGCGAGGAGCTGTTGACCCGCAGCACCAGCGAGGCGCCCTGGGCGCGTGGCGGCAGCACGGTGACCGCGGGCCGGATGCGCGCCGAGGTCGCGTTGATGCGCAAGTCGTATCACGGCCAGGGCATCGGCCGGCGCAGCACCGTGTCCCTCCACGGCACACCGAGCTTCACCCAGCTCTGGTCGCTGTTCGCGCTGTGGTCGCTCGGTGCGCAGGTGACCTTGCTGGAGCAACGGCTGCCGCCAGAGGACCTGGCGGCGGCGCTCGCCGAGACCCGCCCGCAGTTCCACACGACCTTCGGTGGCTCCAACCGAATGCACCGGCAGTTCACCGACGAATGCGAGGTGATGGTTCACCACCGCCCCGACGGAGTCCCCTCGACCACCGACCACTGCCTCGTGCATCTCTCGTCGGGGACCACCGGCCGAGGCAAGGTCATCGGCCGGACACCGGAATCGCTGCTGTCCGAGGTGGACCGACTGGGCATGGTCGAGGGTATGCCCCGCAAGGGAGAGCGAGTGCTGCTGCTCAGCTCGTGGGCGCACTCGTTCGAACTGGTCGGCGGCGTGCTACACGGCCTCGACCGGGGGATTCCCCTGGTGTTCCCCGCTTCGACCGCGCCTCGGCGAGTGCTGATGACCGCACGCGACGCTCAGGTGGTGATCGGTACGCCCCGGCACTTCGAAAGCCTCAGCGCCGTACCGGGCGCCCAGTCGCTGCCCACCGTGCGCGTCGCCATCTCCGGCGGCGAACCCATGCACGCCAGCGTGTTCGAGCGGTTCGCCCGCCGCTACGGGGTGCGGGTCGGCCAGGTGTACGGCACCACCGAAACCGGCATCATCGCCGCGGACCTGCGCGGCGTGCTGGCCCCGCCGTACGTCGGCAGGCCGGTGCCGGGCATTCGGACGCGAGTGCGCGACGGGGTACTTCAGGTCCACTTGGGACAGTCGCCGTACCTGTCCGACGACGAGCACTGGCTCGGCGGCTGGATGTCCACTCAGGACCGAGTGGAACTGGACACGAACACCGGAGCACTGCGCCTGTGCGGACGGGTCGGTGCCGAACGGGCACCCAGGTACGCCGAGACCGAACTGCTGGAGATCGAACGGGTGCTGCGCTCGCACCCGGATGTGGACGAGGCGGTCGTCACCGGCCTGGACACCATCGAGGCGCATGTCACCGGGTCGCCGGCACTCGACCACATCAATCTGGTGGAGTGGTGCGGCCGGCTCCTGCGCGGACACCGTACGCCATCGCGGTGCTATGTGGTGTCAACCCTTCCCCACACCGCCAACGGCAAATCCCTGCGCAACCGCGAACAGTTCGGCG
>CAJCJE010000741.1 GCA_903970565.1 Candidatus Melainabacteria bacterium
CGGCGTGGTCTGCGTCGCGGCGGTCAACGGCCCGGACTCGGTGGTCCTGTCCGGCGCCGAGGACGCCGTGCTCGCCGTCGCCGGGGAACTCGCCGCCCGTGGCCGCAAGACGCGGAGGCTGTCGGTCAGCCATGCCTTCCACTCTCCGCTCATGGCGCCCATGCTCGAGGAGTTCCGTGCCGTCGTGGCGAACCTGTCGTCGCGGCCGGGCGTCCTTCCCATCGTCTCCACGCTGACCGGTGCCCTCGCCGAGGACGGCCGGTTCGGCACGCCCGACTACTGGGTCGACCAGGCACGCAACGCGGTCCGGTTCAGCGATGCCGTCGCCGCGCTGAGCGAGCAGGGCGCGACGACGTTCCTGGAACTGGGACCGGGTGGGTCGCTCGTCGCGCTGGCGCTCGCC
Organism: Candidatus Melainabacteria bacterium; assembly: GCA_903970565.1. Lineage (GTDB taxonomy): Bacteria > Actinomycetota > Actinomycetes > Mycobacteriales > Pseudonocardiaceae > CAJCJE01. The sequence continues at coordinate 404 of CAJCJE010000741.1, forward strand.
ACGCTCGGCGCGCCGGAGCAGAGCTGCCTCGCCACGCTGCGCAACAACGGCGCGGAAGCCACCGACGTCGTGACCGCTGTCGCGGGACTGCACGTGCGGGGCGTGGCGCTCGACTGGGCGGCCCTGCTCGGCCGGCGCGGCACCGCGGCCGGTACCGAGTTGCCCACCTATGCGTTCCAGCCCCAGCGGTACTGGGTCGAGACCGACGACACCGCCGCCGGCGGCGGCGCGGAAGCCCTCGGCGCGACCAGTACCCGGCATCCGCTGCTGGGCACCGTGATCGACGTGCCGGGCACCGGTGGCCTCGTGTTCACCGGCCGCCTGTCGCCGCGCAGTCTGGGCCTGCTCCCCGGCGGCAGCCGGGTGCCGGCCGCCGTGCTGCTGGAGCTGCTGGTCACGGCGGGCAACGAGGTCGGCTGCGGACACCTCGACCAGGTCGTCGTCGAAGCCCCCCTCACCGTGCCGGAGCACGGGCACACCCAGGTGCGGGTGACCGTGGACGCCCCGGCTCCGGACGGGCGCCGCGAAGTCACTGTCCACGGTCGACTCTTCGGCGCGGAGCGCTGGGCGTGGACGTGCCATGCCCAAGCCGTGTTGGTACCCGGCATACCGATGCCGACCTTCGACCTTCGGGACTGGTCGCGGCCCGACGGGCAGACCCTCGCGGAGATCGCCCTTCCCGCCGAACTGGCCGACCAGGCCGCCGCGTTCACCCTCCACCCGGTGCTGCTCGACGCCGCGCTGCGGGTCCTGGCCGGCGACGAGCACCGCGACGTGTCCACCTGCGCGGGCCTGGCGGTGTACGCGCGGGGCGCCGCCGCGCTGCGGTTGCGGATCACCCGGACGAACGGCAGTCACCTGCTGGAACTGGCCGACCTGGCCGGCGAACCCGTCGCGGTCGTCGGTCCGGTGACCCTGAGCGCTGCCGCCGCCGAGTGGGTCGCGCCCGACGCCGAATCGCGGCCCGAGCCGCCGGCCGTCGCGCTCACCCGGCGCCTCGTGCCGCGCGCTGACGCGGCGAGCGAGGAGATCCTGGACCGGCTGACCGGCCTGGCGGCCCCCGAACAGCTGCGGATCGTGCTGGAGCTGGTCCAGCAGAGCACCGCGATCGTGCTCGGCCATCGCGAATCGGACGGGCTCGACGAGGAGTTGTCCTTCAAGAGCCTCGGGTTCGACTCGCTGAGCGCGGTCAAGCTCCGCAACCGCCTGCGGGACTTCACCGGGCTGAGCCTGCCCAGCACCCTGGTCTTCGACTACCCGACCCCCGCTGCCCTCGCCGCGCACCTGCGGGCCGAACTGCTCGGCGAGCGCCCGGCGGTGCCCGTCCAGTCGGTAGCGGGCACGGTCTCCGACGAGCCGATCGCGATCGTCGCGATGAGCACCCGACTGCCCGGCGGCGCGGACAGTCCCGAGGAACTGTGGAACCTGGTACTGGAGCAGCGGGACGCGGTGTCCGGTTTCCCGCTCGACCGTGGCTGGGACGTCGACGGGCTGTACCACCCGGACCCGGCCAACCCCGGCACGAGCTATACCCGTTCCGGCGGATTCCTCTACGACGCCGCGCGGTTCGACGCCGGCCTGTTCGGGATCTCGCCGCGTGAGGCGTTGGCGATGGACCCGCAGCAGCGGTTGTTGTTGGAGACCTCGTGGGAGGCGCTGGAGCGGGCCGGCATCGACCCGCTGTCGGTCAAGGGCAGCGACGTCGGCGTCTTCACCGGCATCGTCCACCACGACTACGTGACCCGGCTGCATCACGTACCGGAGGACGTGCAGGGCTACCTCATGACCGGTACGGCGTCGAGTGTGGCGTCGGGTCGGGTGTCGTATGTGTTTGGTTTCGAGGGTCCTGCGGTGACGGTGGATACGGCGTGTTCGTCGTCGTTGGTGGCGATGCATCTTGCGGCGCAGGCGTTGCGGCAGGGTGAGTGTTCGATGGCGTTGGCCGGTGGCGCGACCGTGATGGCCAGTCCGGACGCCTTCCTGGAGTTTTCCCGGCAGCGGGGCCTGTCCGCCGACGGACGCTGCAAGGCCTACTCCGATGGCGCGGACGGCACGGGCTGGGCCGAGGGCGTCGGCGTCGTGCTGCTGGAGCGGTTGTCGGTGGCGCGGGAACGCGGACACCCGGTGCTGGCGGTGTTGCGGGGCAGCGCGGTGAACCAGGACGGCGCCTCGAACGGTCTGACCGCGCCGAACGGTCCGTCGCAGCAGCGGGTGATCCGCAGCGCGTTGGCAAGTGCTGGTCTTTCTCCGTCCGATGTGGACGTCGTGGAGGGTCATGGCACCGGGACGGCTCTGGGTGATCCGATCGAGGCGCAGGCGCTGCTGGCGACCTACGGGCAGGGTCGGGATGCCGAGAATCCGCTGTGGTTGGGATCGTTGAAGTCGAACATCGGTCACTCGCAGGCGGCCGCGGGTGTGGCTGGTGTGATCAAGATGGTGCAGGCGCTGCGGCACGGCGTGCTCCCCGCGACGCTGCACGCTGACACGCCCACGACCCAGGTGGACTGGTCGGCCGGTGCGGTCCAGGTGCTGACCGAGGCTCGCGACTGGCCGAAGAACGGTCATCCGCGTCGGGCCGGGGTGTCCTCCTTCGGCGCCAGTGGGACGAACGCGCACCTGATCCTGGAGGAAGCACCCACCGAGGACGCTGCGCCCGTCTCAGTGGAGGTGCC
>CAJCJE010000742.1 GCA_903970565.1 Candidatus Melainabacteria bacterium
GATCGAGACCATCGGCAAGTACCACCCCAAGCAGGAGCCGAGCTTCATCGAGATCGACTCCGAGCGGGCGCAGTACTGGCTGGGTGTCGGCGCGCAGCCGACCGACCCGGTGCAGCACCTGCTCACCATCACCGGTGACTGGCAGAAGTTCAAGGGCCTGCCCGGTGCCGAGGGCACCCTGCGGGTCGCCGAGCCGAAGCCGAGCAAGCAGTCGCTGTTCGAGGCCGCGCTCGCCGCCGCCGGCGAGGAGCCGACCACCGAGGCGACCACGCCGAAGCAGCGCAAGAGTACCCCGAAGAAGGCCGAAGCCGACGCGAAGGCCGAGCCCGCCGAGAAGGCCGAGACGCCTGCCGCGGACGGCGAGAAGTGAGCTTGGCTGCCCGAGCATTCATGGGGTACGAGGAGAGGGCGTGAGTGTGTTGTCCGACGCGCTCGAACACCTGGTGCGCGGCATCGTCGACCATCCGGACGACGTGCGGGTCAACCTGTTGACCACGCGCCGTGGCCGCACCCTGGAGGTGCACGTCAATCCCGAGGATCTCGGCAAGGTGATCGGTCGCGGTGGCCGCACGGCCACCGCGCTGCGCACCGTGATGGCCGGTATCGGCGGTCGCGGCCTCCGGGTCGACGTGGTGGACACCGATCGCTGAGGACCAGCTCATGGCGGACACATCGGCCGACCGTCTCGTCGGTCGGATCGTCAAGCCACACGGGGTACACGGCGAACTCGTGGTCGACCCGCGAACCGACTCACCCGAGGTCCGGTTCGCGGTCGGCTCGGTGCTCTCCGCGTCCCTGCGCGACGGGACCGCGCGCACGATGACCGTGGCAGCCGCCCGGCCCCATTCCGGGCGGCTGCTGGTCACCTTCGACGGGGTGCGGGGGCGCGATTCCGCCGAAGAGCTGCGCGGCACGCTGTTGTTGGCCGCAGAGAACGCCCTGCCGCCCACCGACGACCCCGACGAGTTCTACGACCACGAACTCGAAGGCCTCGCGGTGTTCACCACCGACGGCACCAGGATCGGCGTGGTGCGGGAGGTGCTGCACGGCGGCGGTAGCGACCTGCTCGCCGTCTCGCGGGAGGGCCGGGGCGAGGTGCTCATCCCGTTCGTCAGCGAGATCGTGCCCGAAGTGGATGTCCGCGCCGCCCGCGTGGTCATCGACCCACCGCAGGGACTGCTGGAGGAGGAGTGAGGACATGCACATCGATGTCGTCACGATCTTCCCGGAGTACCTGATCCCGCTGCGCACCGCGCTGCTGGGCAAGGCGATCGACCGGGGCCTGCTCAGCCTCGCCGTGCACGATCTGCGGGACTGGACGCACGACGTGCACCGCGCCGTCGACGACAGCCCGTACGGCGGCGGGCCGGGCATGGTGATGAAACCGGACGTCTGGGGCGAGGCCCTCGACGCCTTGGCGCCCCCGGACGGCGACACCCTGCTCGTCGTGCCCACTCCCGCCGGCCATCCGTTCACCCAGGAAACCGCGACCCGCTATGCCGCCGCACCGAAACTGATGTTCGCCTGCGGCCGGTACGAGGGCATCGACCAGCGGGTGATCGACGACGCGGCGGCCAGGATGCCGGTGGAGGAAGTGTCCATCGGCGACTACGTGCTGGTCGGCGGCGAGGCCGCGGTGCTGGTGATGGTCGAGGCGGTCGCCCGGCTGCTGCCAGGGGTGCTGGGCAACCCGGTCTCCGCCGAACAGGACTCCTTCTCCGACGGCCTGCTCGAAGGGCCCTGCTACACCCGGCCCGAGGTGTGGCGCGGGCTGGCGGTGCCGGAGGTGCTGCGCTCGGGCAACCACGCCCGCATCGAGCGCTGGCGACGTGACCAAGCCCTCGAACGGACCTTACGGCGGCGCCCTGAGCTGCTGGAACGGCTGCCGGCCGAGGCGCTGAACAAGAAGGACAACCACCTGCTGACAATCCTGGCCGAGGAGTCGGGCTAGGGGCGATTTCGCTCCTGGGTGACTCATCTGGCACACTGGAGCAGTTGCTACGCCAGGGCTGGTCCCGGCGTGCGCCACAAGCCACCCCCAGGTTGGTCACTGTCTGGTTCTGCCATGACGGTTGGCACCGAAGAACCTGTGGGCGTACGAAACACAGTCGATGACGAGGACGGACCACCGATGAACACCCTGGACGCTCTGGACGCCGAATCGCTGCGTTCTGACATTCCGGACTTCCGGCCGGGCGACACGCTCAAGGTGCACGTCCGGGTCATCGAAGGCTCGCGTGAGCGGGTGCAGATCTTCCAGGGCGTGACCATTCGCCGTCAGGGTGGTGGCATCCGCGAGACCTTCACGGTCCGCAAGGTCTCCTTCGGTGTCGGTGTCGAGCGCACCTTCCCGGTGCACTCCCCGAACATCGCCAAGATCGAGCGGGTCATCCGTGGCGACGTGCGGCGCGCGAAGCTGTACTACCTGCGCGACCTGCGCGGCAATGCCGCCAAGATCAAGGAGAAGCGCGAGACCACGCCCGCTTCCTGAGCGGCGCTTCATCTCGCCTTTGCGGCTGCTCCCGTAATCTGACCACGTGCCCGATTCGGTATCCACGACCTCTGAGTCATCGGATACCGGTCGGGCCGTTGGTCGTAACGGGGTTCGTGCCGGTGGTCGGCATCGCAGGAGTCAGCGGCGGATTCCGCGCTGGGTCGAGATCCCGGCCCTGATCGTCGTGGTCGTGCTGATCACCTTCTCGGTGCAGACCTTCCTGTTCCGGGTCTACGTGATCCCGTCCGAGTCGATGGAGCAGACCCTCTACGGCTGCGCGGGCTGCGTCGACGACCGGGTGCTCGTCGACCGGGTCGTCTACGACTTCGGCAGTCCGCAGCCCGGTGACGTCGTTGTCTTCAAGGGGCCACCGAACTGGTCGGACAACGAGCTGGCTCCGGCGAAACCGGGAAATTTCCTGGCTCGGGCCGGAGACCGGGTCGGTCAGCTGATCGGTCTCACCCCGGCCACCGAGGTCGACTTCGTCAAGCGGGTGATCGCGGTGGGAGGTCAGACCGTCTACTGCTGCGACGCCGGCAACCATGTCGTGGTGAACGGCAAACCGCTCACCGAGCCCTACATCTACTGGTGGCCGGGGCGGGGCACCAGACAGGCGTCGTTCGGTCCGGTCACCGTGCCGCCCGGCGAGCTCTGGATGATGGGCGACAACCGCAACGACTCCGACGACTCCCGGTTGCAGGACGGTGGCGGCGCGGCCGGTGCCGTACCGGTGTCCGACGTGATCGGCAAGGTCCGGACGGTCATCTGGCCGTTGTCCCGGATCGGCGGCGTCGGTGATCACGATCCGCAGGCAGGTGCCGCCGGCGTGCCGGCCCACGGGTCGCCGCTGACCGGGCCGATGGCCGTGTTGGCCATGTGGCCGAGCGTGTTGGCGACGGGCGGACGACGTTTTCGGCGCGGCCGGACGCGACGGAAACCGACGATCGGGCGAGATGTGTGGTGGCGTGCCCGGAGCGGGTCGTCGGTAGGGTAGTTTTTCTCGGGTCGGCCGCTATCGCGGTGGCGGAGTCGGTCGTTCCTTCAACCGTCTTGGGCGCCGGCCACGAAACTCGGTTAGGCCCCCGGTTAGCAGGACGAGGAAGGCGATGACGGCGTCCGAAGACGAACGCGAGGACATCACGAGCGCGGATGGTCGCGCTGCTGTCCAGCAAGTACCCGAATCGGAAGCCGGCTCCAACGGCACCCGGTCCAGGCGTATCGCCGGTTCTGGTGACGCGCCGCCGGTGGACGGCGATCCCGACGACTCGGCGACATCGGCTGACAGGCCGAAGAAGCGGACCTCGTTCTGGATCGAACTGCCGATCCTGATCGTCATCGCGCTGGTGTTGACCTTCCTGATCCAGACCTTTGTCGCCAGGGTCTACTCGATCCCGTCCGGGTCGATGGAACTGACGCTCAACGGCTGTCCCGGTTGCACCGGCGACCGGATTCTGGTCGACAAGCTGACCTACGACTTCTCCGATCCCTCGCCCGGCGACGTGATCGTGTTCAAGGGCCCTCCCGGCTGGGACCAGACCGAGTACTACGCGCAGGGTTCCAGCAACCCGGTCGTGCAGTGGTTCCGCGAGATCGGCTCCTCCATCGGCATCGGCAGCCCGCCCGAGTACGACCTGGTCAAGCGGGTCATCGCGGTCGGCGGCGAGACGGTCCACTGCTGTAACCCGCAGAACCAGGTCGTGGTGAACGGCAAACCGCTCACCGAGCCCTACGTCTACTTCCAGCCGGGCATGGCCAACCAGCCCGTCGAATCCCAGCAGAACGACCCGACGCCCAACGACAACAAGGTCGGTCTTCAGGCGAGCTTCCCGCCGATCACCGTCCCCAAGGGCAAACTGCTGGTGATGGGCGACAACCGCAACAACTCCGACGACTCCCGCTACCAGAACCACGGTGGGCTCAACGGTCTTGTCCCGGTGTCCGACGTGATCGGCAAGGCCCGCACCATCATCTGGCCGCCGTCGCGGTGGCGCGGCATCGGCGACTACAACGCCCAGGCCAACGCGCTCGGCGCGCCGGGCTGGTCCGAGGGTCTGCCGCTCGGCGTCGGGTTCGCCGCCGCCTTCCCCACCCTGTGGGTGGGCCGGCGGGTGCGCAACGGGCTGCGTCGAGCCGGCGGGAAGCTGCCACGAGCCCGGCGCGGCGCTCGGCGGTAGATCAAGGTGTCGGTGCGGTCGATCCCAGACTGGGTCCTCGACGGGGGCGGAGCATGACGGCTCCGCGCCCGCAGCGCGTCGTTGTCCGGCGCGATGCCGGCAACTGGGCCTTGCAGGGCGCGCTGGACCGGCGCGGTCTCGGCCCGGTGGCCGGTGTCGACGAGGCGGGCCGTGGCGCCTGTGCCGGTCCGCTGGTGGTCGCCTCCTGCGTGCTGCGACCGGGTGACGCCAAACGCCTCGAGGGCCTGACCGACTCCAAACTGCTCACCGAACGGGCCAGGGAACGGATGTATGACCTGATCCTGGACCGAGCGGTGGACTACGCGGTGATGGTGATCCCGCCCGCCGAGGTCGACCTCTTCGGCGTGCACGCGGCCAACATCGAGGGGATGCGTCGGGCGATCGCGACCATGTCCACCCATCCCGGCTACGTCCTGATCGACGGTTTCCGGGTGGCCGGGCTGACCGCGCCGAGCGTCCCGGTGGTCAAGGGTGACAGGGCCGCCGCTTGTGTCGCGGCCGCGTCCGTGCTGGCCAAGGTGACCAGGGACCGCATCATGGTGCGGTTGCACGAGGAACTGCCGGACTACCGTTTCGACGTGCACAAGGGCTACTGCACCGCCGAACACACCCACGCGCTGCGGGTCCACGGACCGACGGTCGAACACCGCTGGTCCTTCGCGAACGTGACCGCGGCGGCGATGCTGCACGGATTGCGGCCACCCAGGCGGGTGGTGCGTAGCGTGTCCGCGGTTGGTGTGGTCCAGAATGGAAGGCCAGTCCAGGACAGCGACCAACCGGCACCGGCATCATGAGGCCCGAGGGCAGCATGAGGTCACAGCGTCAAGAGGTCACGAGGAGGATTGCAGACCCCGTGAGTGAGCGAGGACAGCGATGAGCGCGGAAGATCTTGAGAAGTACGAGACCGAGATGGAGCTACAGCTCTATCGGGAGTACCGCGACATCGTCAGCCAGTTCTCCTACGTCGTGGAGACCGAGCGGCGGTTCTACCTGGCCAATTCGGTCGATGTCCAGGTGCGCAACTCCGATGGCGAGGTCTACTTCGAGGTGCGGATGTCCGACGCCTGGGTGTGGGACATGTACCGTCCCGCGCGGTTCGTCAAGAACGTCCGGGTGATCACCTTCAAGGACGTCAACGTCGAGGAGTTGGACAAGCCGGACCTGAGGCTGCCGGAAAGCGGCCCGTTCAACACCTGACCCGGCCCCCTGATTCGCGGCACCTGCTCCCTACCGCGATCCCGATCTCGCCATACCACGCCCCACCGACAAAACGCCCTGGCACTCGGTCCACCGACCAACAGTTATCCACACTGTTGGTCGGTATCCACAGTTCGATCATTACTGGTAGCCGAACTCTCCTGAACCCGGCACCGTCGACGCATGACCCGAGCCACCCGCTCGGTTCCGACGACGAGTGAGGGACAGGACCCATGACCACGACCCTGCCGGCACCAGCCACACCGGTGCCCACCACCCCACCACCAATATCGGCGCGCACGTCGCCGACAACTACCTCGGCAGTACACGGCCCGACACGATCCCGACCGGCGGCCTCCACCGCCACACCCACCTCCGGAGCCCCGGAAAACCCCGACCCACCCCCGCGCCACACCACCTCCGCGCCTTCGACGCAACCGCCACCTTCTTCCAGATCCAGCCCACCGGGCCACGTTCTCGGCAGACGGGGCGAGGACCTCGCCGCCCAGTACCTGGAAACGCTCGGCCTGGTCCTGCTCTGCCGTAACTGGCGCTGCCGCCACGGTGAGCTGGACATCATCGCCACGGACGGCTATGGCCTGGTGGTCGCCGAGGTGAAAACCCGCTCCAGCGACGACTTCGGCACTCCGGCCGACGCGATGACCCCCGCCAAGATCCGCCGGATCAGGGCCGCCACGCATGCCTGGCTGCGCAACTTCGGCGTCCCCTGGTGCGAGATCAGCTACGACCTGATCTCCGTGTGGTGGCCGGCAACGGGCACGCCACGCCTGCAACACCGACGGGGTGCGTTCTGATGGCACTCGCATCAACCTGGTCGGTCGCACTGCTCGGCGTCGACGGCGTACCGGTGGAGATCGAGGCGGACATCTCCGGTGGGGTGCCCGGCGTGCACCTGATCGGCCTGCCCGACGCCTCCCTGCGCGAATCCAAGGACCGGGTCCGGGCCGCCGTCCGCAACAGCGGCGAACCCTGGCCCCAGCGACAGGTCTCGATCGCCCTGTCACCCGCCGCGCTGCCGAAGACCGGCTCCGGCTACGACGTTGCCCTCGCCTGCTGTGTGTTGGCCGCCGCGCGGTCCGTCCCGCCGACCCTGCTCGCCGGCACGGTGCTGCTCGGCGAACTGGCTCTGGACGGCCGGCTCCGATCCGTGCGCGGCGTCCTGCCCGCGCTGTTGGCCGCCCGTCGGAAAGGGCTGTGCAGAGCCGTCGTTCCGCTGACCGCTCTGCGCGAGGCGGCACTGGTCGACGACGTCGAGGTACTGGGCGCCGCCACGCTCTCCGAGGTACTCGGCTGGCTACGCGGCGAAACCGAACTGGCCGCCGAACCACCGCCCGTATCGACCAGCCGCACCGCGTCACCACTGGACCTGGCCGACGTACTCGGCCAGCCGGACGCCCGCTGGGCACTGGAAGTCGCTGCGGCGGGCGGGCATCACCTGCTGCTCACGGGCTCCCCAGGGACCGGCAAAACCATGCTCGCCCAACGCCTGACCGGTCTGCTCCCACCGCTGTCCTCGGTGGATTCCGTTGAGGTCACCGCGGTGCACTCGGTCGCGGGCGCCCTCACCTCGGACGAGCCGTTGATCGCCGAACCACCGTTCGTGGCTCCGCACCACACCACCTCGGTGGCCGCGCTGGTCGGCGGTGGAACGGGACTGGCTCGGCCGGGCGCGGTGAGCAAAGCCCATCGCGGCGTACTTTTCCTCGACGAGGCCTGCGAGTTCGGCCCGCAGCGTCTCGACGCGCTGCGGACCGCGTTGGAGGAAGGTGAGGTCCGACATGCCCGGCGAGACGGCATCGTGCGCTATCCGGCGCGATTCCAACTCGTCCTGGCGACCAATCCCTGCCCTTGCGCCCCGGCGAAGGACATCGACTGTATCTGTTCGGCCCCGGCTCGCCGCCAGTACTTCGGTCGGCTCTCCGGCCCGCTGCTGGATCGGGTCGACCTTCGCGTCCGGATGCGTCCCATCCTGGCGATGCATCTCAACGCCGAGGACCGACCGGAGAGCAGCGCGGTCGTTCGGGCCAGGGTCAGCCAGGCCCGGCAACGCGCGGTCCATCGCTGGTCCGCGCACGGCTGGCAGACCAACGCCGACGTTCCCGGCCCGATGCTGCGCCGGGAATACCGTCTGCCGAGCCAGGTCACCGATGTGCTCAATTGTGCCCTGACAACGGGTTCAGTCACCGCCCGAGGAGCCGACCGCTGCATCCGGGTCGCCTGGACCCTCGCCGACCTGGCCGAACTGGACCGCCCCGGCGTCGATCAGGTGGCCACCGCACTGAGTTTTCGTGATCGGCGGGCAGCATGAACGCCGTATCCTCCGCCGCCCTCAAC
>CAJCJE010000743.1 GCA_903970565.1 Candidatus Melainabacteria bacterium
GCCAGCATGGCGTCGACACCGCGCCCGCCGAGTCCGCCTACTGGACCAGCGACGCCGGCCGCGATCCCTGGCGCGATCCCGGTTCGGGCGCCGTCCTCGGCGCACCGGCCAGGACCTCCTCGACCGAACCGGGCGAGGACACCCGGGACACCCCGGCCGGTCCGCTGCTGAGCGTGCCGGAACTGCTGTTCGGCCGGCGGGTCAAACCGAGCGCCCTGATCATCCTCGTGGTGGCCGCCCTGCTGCTCGGCGCGGTCGGTGGCGTCACCGGCTGGGCCCTCGGCAACGGCGGCAGCGCGCTCACCGACGTCGGCGACACCCTCACCCAGACCAACGCGGGCACCGAACGCGCCCCGAACTCGGTCGCCGGCATCACCGCGCGGGTCGCCCCGGCCGTGGTGTCGCTGGAGGTGCAGGCCGGCACCAGCGGGGACGTCGGCTCCGGGGTGGTCATCGACCCCAAGGGCTACATCCTCACCAACAACCACGTGATCGAGGTGGCCGCCGGGGGTGCCGGCACGATCACCGCGGTGTTCAGCGGCGGCGCCAGGGTGCCGGCCACCATCGTCGGCCGCGACCCGGTCACCGACCTCGCCGTGCTCAAGGTCAGCGCGACCAACCTCACCGTGATCCGGCTCGGCACGTCCGGTTCGCTCAAGCCCGGTGATCCGGTGATCGCCATCGGTTCTCCGCTCGGCCTGGCCGGCACGGTCACCTCCGGCATCGTCAGCGCGCTCAACCGGCCGGTACTGGTGCCGGGGGAGAACGGCGGCCCCTCGGTCGTCTACGACGCGATCCAGACCGACGCGGCGATCAACCCCGGCAACTCCGGCGGTGCGCTCGTCGACGCGACCGGTGCGCTGGTCGGGATCAACTCGGCCAACCAGACCTTCGGCAGCTCCGACTCCAGCGGTGGCGGCGGCAGCATCGGCCTCGGCTTCGCGATCCCGATCGACCAGGCCACCAGGATCGCCCAGTCGCTGATCCGCACCGGCACCGTGAAACACGCGGTACTGGGCGTCAGTACCAGGGACGTCTCCGCGACCGCCTCGCTCGGCGCGCAGGTGGACAACGTCGTGCAGGGCGGTGCCGCGGCGGCGGCCGGGATCGCCGAGGGCGACGTGATCACCGAGTTCGGCGGCCGGTCCATCAGCAGCTCGGTGGAGCTTCAGGTCGCGGTGCTCGACGACCAGCCAGGTCAGACCGTGACCGTGCAGTTCGCCAGGCAGGGCCAACAGCACACCGTGCAGGTCACCCTCGCGTCGGATTGAGCGGCTATTCTGGGAGTCACCTGGTATGCCGGAGGGACTGACCAATGCTGGACATCTCCTGGGCGGATTTCCTCGTCCTGATCGTGGCCGGTCTGTTCATTCTCGGCCCGGAGCGGCTGCCCGGCGCCGCCCGCTGGCTCGGCAAGACCGTGCGCCAGGTCCGCGAGTACGCCACCGGAGCCCGTGACCAGCTCCAGTCCGAGCTGGGGCCGGAGTTCGAGGAACTGCGCAAACCCTTACAGGACCTCGGCAAGCTGCGTAACTTCGACGCCCGGCGAGTGGTCACCCAGCACCTGCTGGACGCGACCGGCGGCTACGACCCCCGTGAGGACCTGCGGATCACCGGCACCAACGGGTTCACCGGCACCAACGGCGAGTTCAACGGTGCCCGCGGCCTCAAGCCCAACGGCTTCACCGGTGTCGGCAACACCCCGCCCGCCCAGCCGCGGCAGCGCCCGCTCTCCCCCGGCGAGCGCCCCCCGTTCGATCCCGACGCCACCTGAGGGCGCCGGGTCCGCGTTCGGTCTCTCAGCGACCGGCCGGGCTCACCGACAGCAGCCGGCCGGCCAGGCCACGGGACCGGGTGGACAACCGGGTCGCGATGTCGTTGAGCACCTGCGCGGCCGGTGCCTGCGGGTCCGCCGCGACGATCGGGTCGCCCGCGTCACCGAGTTCACGCAGCCGGGGGTCCAGCGGGATCTGCCCGAGCAGTGGAACCTCGGTGCCGACCACCCGGCTGAGCGATTCGGCGACCTGCTGACCGCCGCCGGCGCCGAACACCTCCAGCCGGCTGCCGTCCGGCATGGCCAGCCAGGACATGTTCTCCACCACGCCGGCCAGTCGCTGCCGGGTCTGCACCGCGATGGCACCGGCCCGCTCGGCGACCTCGGCCGCGGCGAGCTGCGGGGTGGTGACCACCAGCAGTTCCGCGTTCGGCACCAGCTGGGCCACCGAGATGGCCATGTCACCGGTGCCCGGCGGCAGGTCCAGCAGCAGAATGTCCAGGTCGCCCCAGAACACGTCGGCAAGGAACTGCTGCAACGCGCGGTGCAGCATCGGGCCGCGCCAGACCACCGGTTCGTTGCCCGGTTTGAACATGCCGATCGAGATGACCTTCACCCCGTGCGCCTGCACCGGCATGATCATCGAGTCGACCTTGGTCGGTCGCGCGGTGGTGCCCAGCATCCTGGGTACCGAGTGACCGTAGATGTCCGCGTCCACCACGCCGACGGAAAGGCCACGAGCGGCCATCGCGACCGCGAGGTTGACCGTCACGCTCGACTTGCCGACCCCGCCCTTTCCGGATGCCACGCAGTAGACCCTGGTCAGCGAACCGGGCTGGGCGAAGGGAATCACCGCCTCCGCAGTGTCGCCGCGCAGTGACTTGCGCAGGTCGGTGCGTTGCTGGTCGCTCATCACGTCCAGGTCGACCCGGACCTCCCGGACCCCGGCCAGCGCACCGACTGCGGCGGTGACATCGGCGGTGATCTTCTCGCGCAGCGGGCAGCCGGCCACCGTCAGGTAGATCGCGACGGTCACCAGGC
>CAJCJE010000744.1 GCA_903970565.1 Candidatus Melainabacteria bacterium
GTCGGCCTCGGCGAACAGCAGCCAGGCCGGCCGTTCCCGGCCCGGTTCGGTCTCGGCGCGCAGCCGGCAGTAGTCGAAGACCCGTTCCCAGCTGTCGAACAACGCGGCGCCGCGCTGCCGGCTCGGATACGCGCGTTCGTCCGAGGGGGCGTGTGGCGCAACCGGTTGCGGAGGACAGGGGTCCGACACCGGGAGCAGGTCGGGCGCGAACCAGGCGTGGTGGGTGCCGAAGGTGGTCGGGCCGGTGCGCGGGTAGGCGCTGCCCGCGAAGTCCTGCGGGTGGGCGAGCAGGAAACCCAGCTCCGACTGCCGGTAGCTGTGCACCGGCTGGGCCGAGAGCCGGAACAGTTCGGCGAACAGCAGCGTCTTGAACGCCCGCTGGTAGGTGCGGCGGATGTCGCGCAGGCTGCTGACGTACCGTCCATTGAGGAACGTAGCGGCGGCCTCGTCGGTTTCGACACCCTCGCCCAGCGTGGTGTCGGCGACGTCCCGGTAGAGCCGGGAATGGTCGAGGGCGGCCAGCTGGTCGTCGGTGTCCGGGCCGGTGTACTTGACCTGGAAACCGGTGCGGGACGGTCGGATCTCCTCCGGCCGGTCGAACCGGGGCGCACCCTGGTCGAACTCGACGGTGATCCGATAGGCGCCGCGCCGCAACCGAACCGGGTCGCTGCCGCCGATGTCGTCGGCGTCCGGGCGGTGCTCCAGCAGCGTCCAGGTCTGTTGCCCTCGGCCCAGTCCTACCCGCCAGCCGTGGCACGCGGCCTCGACACAGTCCGGCTCCTGCGCGCCGGCGGTGGGTGTCCCGGCGTGGAAGCGGTACTCGCCGGGGCGCTCGACGAGCAGTATCCCCGTCCACCGCACCCCGAAGCGCTGCACCCCGCCGAGCGGTTCGCCGTCCCGGTCGCGTAGCGCGAAACCGTTGCGCACGGCCACGAAACGCGACTGCGTGTCGGTGAGCGTCGCGTCCAGGGCGGGCAGCACGGTGGGCACCGGGGCGTTGTGTTCGTCGCGGCACCGGTCGAAGGCGGTCAGGGGTCCTCGGGTCTCCCGCCAGACGAGGGTGCCGTCGGTGGTGCGGTACTCGCCGAGCACGCCGGTCCCGGCCAGCCCGAGCAGGGCCGCGAACGCGCCACCGCTGGGCTGCGGTGTCCACGTGGTGGCCGGTGGCTGACCGGAGTCGTCCTCCCACGGGGTCGCGGCGAGATTGCCGTCGGCCAGCAGGCTCCGCAGCACCAGCCGGGCCGCGGTCCGACGTTCCTCCACCCGGCCGTCACGCCGGGTTTCCACGACCGCGCCGACGTGGCCGGCGAGATGGTCCACGATCAGGTCACAGCGTCGGTGGAACACCGCGAACCGGTGCTGGAAGTACCGGAACCGTTCGTCCTCGTCCGGTTCCTGTACCAGGTGGTCGACGGCGGAGTCGAAGTCCGCGAAGACGGCCGCGAACGGGGCCAGCGCGGCCCTCGGCGCGAAGTACAGCTCACGCACGGCGGTGCGTTCGGCCGGGTTCAACGGACGCAGCTCCCGCAGCCGGTCGATCAGTTCCCCGTCCCGCAACGGAAGTTCGACGGTCAGTTCCTGCGTGGTGCCGTCATAGCCGAACGGCCCGCTCTGCGCGGTCCACATCAGCGGGGTCGTGTCGGTGGCCGCGAGTGGGGTGCGGTAGCGCTGGGCACCGGTTGCGGTGGCGTGCGGGAAGAAGTGCTGGCCCAGCGAGATCAGCGGGTCGGGGGTGCTGCCGGTCGATTCGGGGTAGCCGAACTCGTCGCGCAGCGCGGCGGTGATCCTCGGCCAACTCCAGCGCGCCACCGACCCCTCGTCGATCTCGCCGTCGCTGTCCACATCGAGCAGGGCCCGGCGCAGCGCCCACAGCGAGTGCGGCCCGTGATCTCCGGAGGTCACGATCTCCGGCAGCGCCAACGGGTCGTCGGTGGTCTGTTCCGCGTCGCCGAGCGGGAACGGGTCGTCGCCGTCGAGATGATCGCCGACGGTGAACAGGAACAGCAGGTCGCCGACGGTGAAGTCGGAGGCGTAAATCTTGGCCAGGATCTCGGCGAACCGCAGGGTGTGGGTCGGGGCCGCGTGCCAGGTGTCGGACGGGGTGGCCGGATCGAAGCCGCCGAGCGCGCTGAGCGCGTCGAGGTTGTCGGCGAGGATCTTGCGGAACTCGGCTTCCCTGCGCCGGCAGGAGAACCGGGACACCGCGTGCCGCTCGACGCCGTCGAGCAGCAGCGCGACGGCCTGGTCTGAGTTCGGCGCGGCCGGGGTCGCCCAGAGCGCGAGCAGCGGAATGCGTTCGGTGGGGGTCGCGGCCGTGCCGGGGACCGCCAGGGGAAGTCGGAAGTCGTCGCGCAGCATCAGCAGCGCGGCGAGTTGGCGCGGGAAATCGGGGTTGACGGCGCTGCCGTCGAACAGGCCCAGCACCGAACAGCTGTCGGCCAGCTGGCAGATCGTCAGGTCCTCGCAGGTCGCCGCGCGCAGCCGGCGCCAGAGCCGGATGAAGACGATCAGTTGGTACAGCGACTCCTGCGCCGGCTGCTGATCCTGGGAGGCCGGGTCCTGGTTGCCGGAGACGTTGCCCAGGACGATGCGCAGTTCGCCGAGCTGGCAGGGTTCGCAGTCGGGGAAGGCACCGTTGGTGGCCGGGAGGTGCCCGTGCTCCCGCTGTCCACCGGTGAACGGCACCGGGCTGCACCGTTGCAGTGCCACCAGATCGCAGTAGTCCAGACCGGTGCGCCGTAGGAACTCCGGCACGCCGAGCACGTCGGTGGTCCAGTCGCCGTCGGCCGCGTCGGTCGAGGGGTAGCCGTACAACTGCGCCACCGGGACCTGCCCGCCGTCGGTGTACAGGGCGGCGTACTCCTGCTGGGAGAGGCCCAGGTACTCCAGCGCCGTGTCGAAGCGGACCGGGTAGCGCCACTGCTGGCGCTGGAAACCGGTCGGCTCGTCGGCCGGGGCCGGGTCGAGCACAAACTCGGTGATCTCCTTGCGGAACCGGCGCATCGTGGCGAACCGGGTCGTGCACAGCTGCCGGAGATACGTGCGGTCGACGTCCAGCGGTTGGTCGTAGGGGAGGGCCGGCGCGCTGAAGTCGTTGCGCAGTGCGGCGTAGGCAGCCGTTTCGGCCGGCGGCTGGCCGGTCTCGGTCGGCGTCGAGTGTTCCGGGACGGCCGCGCGGAAGGCCGCCGCGTCCAGCCCGGTCGGCACCGTCGTGTCGAACACGGCCCCCGCGACGGTGCCCGAGCCACCCGGCGCGACGGCGGCGGTCAGCGCTTCCAGGCTCTCGTTGACCAGATCGACGGCGGGCAGCGGCACGTCGAGATTGGCGCCGGTCGCGAGCAGGTCGCCGAGCGGACCCCGGCGGCCGGCCAGCAGGGTGCCCAGTTGCGCCGTGACATCGGTGTCCGTCGGCTGCTCGCAGGTCGAGGAGGCCGACGCCCGCAGCAGTTCGGCCAGGTAGGCGACCGGCCCGAACGGGGACAGGTACGCGGGCGGCAGGCAGTCGGTCAGCGAACCGTCCGGATTGACCGGCTGAAAGCTCGACGGCCCGGCGGCCGATCCGGCGGTCGATCCGCCGGCCGCCGTCTGGATCTGCGCGGCGTAGGGATAGGCGACGGTCCCGGTCAGCGCGTTCTGGAAGTCCTCGGGCGAGAGTCGTTGTACTGCCGTGGTTGTGGTGAAGCCGCGCGCGTAAAGGGCTTCCATCAGGGAGAACCGCAGCTCGGCCGGTGCGGACCCGGTGAGCTGGTACAGCGTCTCGATCACGTTCAGCGTCTGCGTCAGCCACGCCTGGGCCACCGGATCGCCGGGTAACGTGTCGGCGACGGCCGCCGTCACGGCGGAGGCGTCCCACGCGGTACCGAAGGTGAAGGTGCCGCCGCCCTCGCTCGCGTAGTGTGCGGCGAAGGCGGTGAACACGTCCCCGACCGGGAGGCCGAACGAGGCGGGGCCGTCCGGACTCCGCGGGGTCTGGCCGCTGCCCGCGTCGGTGGGCACGGTGAAGAACTTGCTCAGGTGCCGCAGGAACGCCTCGACCCGCTCGGCCGGGGTACCCGGCTCGGTGAACGCCGGCAGCAGGTCCAGCCGGGGTGCTCCGCCCGAGGGCAGGAACAACGCGCGCCAGGCCGTGTCGGTCACCGCGATCAGCGCGTCGACCGTGCCGACGTTCAGGGGTGCGCCGGTGACGGCCGACATCAGTGCCGTGGTGTTACCGGTGATCACCTGGAGCACCAGGTCCAGATACTCGGTCTCGTGCGCGGTGATCTCGCCGGCCCAGAAGTCCGCGTCCATCGTGGCGGTCGGCCCGGTGTGCGCCAGCCAGCCGGCGACCAGCGTGCCGACCGAGGAGTCCAGCAGCACGGTCGGCAGGGTGCCGTCGACGGCACCGAGCGAGGCCAGTCGCCGCACCGCCTGGTCGACGGTGACGGTGCCCAGACTCGGCTGGGTGACGAAGCCTTCCGTGGCCGCACATGCCTTCGCGGCCACGGCGGTGGTCAACTGCTGGAGGGTGTTCGCGGCCGGGGTGAACCGAGCCAGGTCGAAGCGCTGGTTGTGGT
>CAJCJE010000745.1 GCA_903970565.1 Candidatus Melainabacteria bacterium
CTGGGCATGTCCAAGCAGAACGCCCAGGCTCGGCTGCGCTACTACCAGCAACTTCTGGCCAACGGGCTGAACGCGGGCGAGACCGGGTATGTCGCGTTGACCGGCGCCTCGATGGCCTCCCGCGCGGCCGGCACCGTGACCGAGGCCATCGGCCAGTCGATGAACGTCACCCCCGACGTCGCGGTCGGTGTCGCCGGCATGGGCCCGTACGAGGCGACCCAGCTGCCGATCGGGTCCAAACTGGCCAAGAGTTTCTCCGCCGCCGCCCGCATCCTCTACGCGGTGGGCGACGGCGCGAACACCGGCGCCGGCCTGAGCATGACCGAGGGCGGCTGGGACCGGCGCACGGCCGAGTGGCAGCTTCAGGTCGAGACCATCGGCATCGAGATCGAGCAGATCCAGCTCCAGACCCTCGCCGCCGAACGGCGCCGCGACGGCGCGCTGCGCGAACTCAACGAGCAGCAGCAGAGCGTCGACCACGCCGCCGAGGTGTCGGCGTTCCTGCGCGACAAGTTCACCAACGGTGAACTCTACCTTTATCTGCAACGGGAAACCGCCGCGCTGCACCGCCAGATGTACGACCTGGCACTGCATTCGGGCCGCCAGGCCCAGCGGGCCTACAACTACGAACGCGGACACACCACCCGCCAGTTCCTGCCCGATCCCGGCTGGGACAGCCTGCACGAGGGTCTGATGGCGGGCGAGCAGCTACACCTGGCCCTGCGGCGAATGGAAACGTCCTATGTGGACCTCAACTGCCGCGAGTACGAGCTGACCAAGCACCTCTCACTGCGCCTGGACTTCCCCGCCGCCTTCCTGCGACTGCAACAGACCGGGCGGGCCGAGATCGAGATCCCGGAGTGGATGTTCGACCTGGACTATCCCGGTCAGTACCTGCGGCGCATCAAGAACGTGACGCTGACAATCCCGTGCGTGGTCGGGCCCTACACCGGCGTGCACTGCCGGCTGACCCTGCTGGGCAGCACGACCAGGGTCGATCCCCGACTGTCCGGGCCACGCGCGTGTTGCTGTGGTGACGGGCGACCGGGCGACCGCGACCGCGCGACCGGTGGTTGCGACCGCCGCGGCCGGTGCGTCGAGAACCGGTGCGAGGTCGGCGGTTGCGCCGAGGACCGGTGCGAGGATCGAGGCGCCGACTACGTTCTGCTGCCTGATGATCCGCGCATCGTTCGGGCCTACGCGGCCACCGAGGCCATCGCCACCTCGGCCGGTCAGAACGACGCGGGCCTGTTCGAACTGAGCTTCCGCGACGACCGCTACCTGCCGTTCGAGTTCGCCGGGGCGGTCAGCCGCTGGCGGATCGAACTGCCACCGGAGAACAACCGCTTCGACTTCGACCTGCTCTCCGATGTGGTGCTACACCTGAACTACACCGCCCGCGAGGGTGGCGCCGCGCTGCGCGAAGCGGCGAGCGCACAGGCGCGCCACCACCTCCCCGGCAGCGGCCTGCGGCTGTTGGACATCCGCCACGACCTGCCGGAAACCTGGGCCCAACTGCGCGCGGGCGGCGCCGCCGACCAGCCGACCACCCTGCCGGTCCGGCTGAGCCGGTCGCACTTCCCCTACCTGCCCCACCCCTGCGACCTGCGGATCGTCGAAACGGCGCTGTTCGTCCAAGTGGCCGACGCCTGCTGTCAGGATGACCTCCCCACCCGCTTCGTCCGGCAACACACCGAACCGCACGGCCGAACGCAACCCTGCGGCTGTGCCGGCCACGACGTGGACTGCGTGGCCGACCCACACTTCGGTGACCTGTTCCACGGCGTGCTCGACCTACCGCTGGGGCCGCTCGGCCACGACGGCGAACAGGAGCTTGGCGAGTTCCGGCTCACCGTGCCGGGCCGCCGAATCCGCGCCGCCTACCTGTTGTGCCGCTACGACACCGAGCCCTTCGAACCCTGACCCTCCCCGTACCGCGATGACGACGGGCAGGGGATTCCGTGCGGTTCAGTCCGTGGGCGAGGGCGCCGGACCCGCGGTGTGGTCGATGTGGACAGGGACGCCCAGGTCCTCGCACGCGGCGCGGATATCGGCGACTCTGGCGTCGTGGGAGGGGTCCTCGCGGGACACGAGAATGCCGACCACGGTGCCGCTGTGGGCGACCACGACACCGAGGGCCCGCGTCTCGCGGCTGATGCCGATCATGGGATCGAGCAGGCGCTTGTGGCAGCGGCGTTGGTTGAGCTGGGCGCTGCGGGTGGCCACCCGGCCGAGGGTAGGGAGGTCTCCACGGGGCAGCGCCCGGCTCAGGTCGTCGAGCAGGGACTCGTACTCCTGACGTTCGCCGGCGGTGATCGCGGGACGGCTGACGTTGAAGTCGACCGTGTCGATCTGGCCACCCTCGTCCACGCCGACAACGGTCAGCGCGGGGGGCGCCCCCAGTATCCGGCACAGCGCGACCTTCCGGTGGTGGAAGGCGACGATCCCGTCGTACATCACGCCGTCGGTCGGCTCGACGCCGCGCAGCAACAACTCGATCTCCCGTGGGCTGGGCTGCCGGCCGAGCGCGGCGCCGACCGCGCGGACGGTGGCCACCAGGTCAGCGGTGGAGCTGGCCATGCCCTTGCCCTCGGGCAGCTCGCTGGTGATCTCCAGGGTGCCCCCGAACCGGGCGCCGCACCAGCGGAGCATCGAACGGGCGACCAGCACGGACTTCTGCTTGTGCACCGGGTCGACGAACAGCTCGGCGACATCCGGGAACAGCGTGACCCGCGCGGTGGACCGGCGGGCGATCGGCAAGGTCACCAGGAAGTCCTCCGCCGGCTCGGCCAGCGCACCTTGCAGCAGCTCGCCGAACGTGCCGCAGGACACCCCGGTGCCGCGCCGCGTCCCGGTCGTCCCCGTCCGCGTCGCGCCCATCCACGTCGCGGCGGTCACCCCGACTGTCCCCTCGACCACGGCCCCTCACCAACCTTTGCTCTTGATGTCGGTCATGCCACTCGGACCGGCGGCGCCGGTCCAGTCGGTCATCCGAGGTCCGGTCACCGGTCCGCGTAAGCGGCGCGCGGGCCGTACCCCCGCGCGGCAGCCGCCCGGGCGGTGGGCAGCGCCACGACGACGTTCCCTCTTTCCGGCGGGCCCTGCCGTGCGGTCATGATCCGTCGCGTCGCCGCCAGCCCGTCCTCGGGACTGTCCTCTTCGGCCAGTCGCTGCCGGGCGAACGCGACCACCAGGCCACCTACCTGGCAGACGGCGTCGGACCGCAGGTCGGCCAGGCCGGCATCGACTAGTTCGGCCAGCGCGTCATCGGCCTGATCGGGGTCCGCGCCCAGCAACGGACCGCACAGCCGACCGGGAATCCGCACACTCCCAGGCCCGAGCAGTCCGATCCGGCGCAGCAGGCAGCGCGCCGCAGGGGTCAACCGCAGATACGACTCGGTCATCGCCTGCCTCAGGTCCCGGCCGAGGTCGCGCCAGCCGTCATCCCGGCCGGTCAGTCGGTCGACCTGGGTCGCCACCGGCCAGTGCGGCCGGGACGCCAGCCGGGCGCCGGCCAGTCGCAGCACGATCGGGTCGCCCTCGCACACCTCGGCCAGCCGGCGGATCGCGCGCGGCTGCGCCCCGGCCCGTTCCGAGCCGATCATCGACGTCAACAGGTCCGTGCTCTGCCGCATGGTCAGGGGTGCCATGTCGACGTGCAACGCGCCGGCCAGCGCGGCCAGCCTGCGCCGACTGGTCACGATCACCCCGCAGTCGGGACCGCCCGGCAGCAACGGGCCCACCTGCCGTTCGTCGGCCGCGTCGTCCAGGACGACCAGCAGCCGCCGGTCGGCGGTCAGGTCGCGGTAGACCTCGGCCCGTTCGTCCACGCCCGCCGGCACCGTCCCCACCCCCAGCGCACGGAGGAACCGGACGAGGACATCGCCTGTTTCGAGCGGGTCGGCCGTGCTGCCGCCGAGCCGGACGAACAGCTGACCGTCCGGATAGGACTCCCGCAGGGCATGTGCCGCGTGCACGGCGAGCATGGTCTTGCCGATCCAGGCCCGACCGCCGACCGCGACGATCCGGGCGCCGGGTTGCGCGTTGGGCAACAGCAGATCCCGGATGCGGGCCACGGTATCCGTCCTGCCGGTGAAGTCCCGGCTGGTCGGCGGCAGCAGTCGTGGCACCGGCCGGTGGATGGGGACCGACTGGAGCACCACGGGCGGCGCCGTCGGGACAGCCGCGCGGACTCGGGGTCCGTGAGATCCAGGCGAGGATGCGCTGAGAATGGCGCGTTCGGCCTGGACCAGATCCTTTCCGGGGTCCAGGCCCAGTTCGTCGACCAGAAGCGCACGACCGGCCCGGTAGACCTCCAGGGCGTCGGCTCTGCGCCCGCAGTGGTGCAGCGCGGTCATGAGCTGGGCGCGCAGCTTCTCCCGGAACGGATGTGCGGCGACCAGGGCGGTCAGCTCGTCCACCAGTCCGGGGTGTCCGCCGGTTCGCAGCCGGAGGCCGATGTGCTCCTCCACCGCCGACAGTCGCCGTTCGGTCAGGACCGTGCGGGCCGCGTCGACGACTCGACCGGTGGTGCCGTCCATCGGTATGCCGCGCCACAGTGCGAGCGCGTCGCGGAACGCATCGTCGGCACCGGTGAAGTCCTCGTCGGCCAGTGCGCGGCGACCCTGGGCGACCAGCCGGTCGAACACGATCAGGTCCAGGTCGTGCTCGGCGCATCGGACCAGGTAACCGGGTGCCTGGCGGACCACGGTCGCCGCGAGGCCGGTGTCCCGTAGCGCCCGGCGGATCACCGACACCGCCATCTGGATCTGCTCCCGCGCCGTCGGCGGTGGCCGGGTGTCCCAGACGGCGTCCACCAACCGTTCCACCGCGACCACGTGGTTGGCCTCCAGCAGCAGCACCGACAGCACCGTCCGCTGGCGCGGCGCGAAGGACAGGCCGGCTGCCCGCAGCGGGCCGAGAATCCCGAAAATCATCGCCCACCACCCACTGTTCGTCCGGACGTCGATTCCTCCGATCGCATTCGTCACTGTTCACGCTCCGATTTTCTCGGCGCTATCACGGCGTTGAGCGCAGCCGGTTGCCATCGGGATAGCGGCCGGATAAGTGGCGTTCCTAGCGTTTGCGCTCGTTGGAGTCGGCTACGGGAAGGTGTGTCGAAATGACGGTCGAAACCATCGAGGCGACGATCCTCGGGATCTTCAGGAACGTACTGAAAAACCAGGACCTCGACGAGGACACCGACTTCTTCGAGGCAGGCGGTGACTCCCTGCTCGCGATTGACACGATCGAGCTGATCAGC
>CAJCJE010000746.1 GCA_903970565.1 Candidatus Melainabacteria bacterium
AGCCGGGCTCGGAGCGTGTCGGCGCCGTCGCCCGTGGCGGCCGGGGCACCGGCCCGCGCCGTCGGGCGGCCCGTGGCACGGGCCAGGCCCCGCAGCAAAGCCGGCGTGTCGCCCCCGTCCGCCCGCAGCGCGCCAAGGTCGATGCGAGTGGGTACCAGGGTCGGCCTGGTGGTGCTCAGGGCCGTGTCGAACAGGCCGAGACCTTCCTCCACGGTCAGTGGCAGCACGCCGGTCCTGGCCATGCGGCGGCGGTCGGCGTCGCTGAGCGCGTCGGCCATGCCGTTGCCGGACTCCCACAACCCCCACGCGATCGACGTCGCCACCAGCCCCTCGGACCTGCGCTGCCGCGCGAGGGCGTCGAGGAAGGCGTTGGCCGCCGCGTAGTTGCCCTGCCCGGCCCCGCCGAGTACCCCGGACAGCGAGGAGAACAGCACGAACGCGGACAGGTCGAGATCCCTGGTCGCCTCGTGCAGGTTCAGCGCGGCGTCCACCTTGGGTCGCAGCACCCCGTCCACGCGCTCGGCGGTGAGCGTGGCGAGCACGCCGTCGTCGAGGACACCGGCGGTGTGCACGACGGCGGTCAGCGGCCACTCCGACGGCACGGACGCCACCAGTTCGGTCACCGCGGCCCGGTCGGCGACATCGCACGCGACCCACGTGACGTCCGTGCCCCACGCGGCCAGTTCGGCCTCCAGCTCGACGGCGCCAGGCGCGCCGGCACCTCGACGGCCGGCCAGCAGCAGGCGCCGGACGCCGTGCGCGGATGCCAGGTGCCGGGCGATGGCGCCGCCCAGTTGCCCGGAGGCGCCCGTGACAAGCACGGTGCCGCCGGACAACTCGGCCATACCGGTCTCGACCGAGTGGGACAGTCGGGCCAGGCGCGGCACGCGCAGTGCCCCGTCGTGGATCGCGGTCTGCGGTTCACCGGAGGCGAGCACGGCACCCAGCGCGTCGAGGGAGTCCTCCCTGCCATCGGTGTCGACGAGCAGCAGTCGGTCGGGATTCTCGGTCTGGGCGGACCGCACCAGCCCCCACACGGCGGCGTGGGCAAGGCTCGGCGCGTCGGTGTCGGTCGCCCCCTCGGTCACCAGGGCCAGTCGGGTGTCGGCGAACTTCTCCTCCGCCAACCAGGCCTGAACCAGGGCAAGAGCGTGGTCGAGGGCGGCGCGCACGCCGGCCGCGTCGTTCCCGGCGGCCGGGCAGAACGCCACCACGACCTCGGGCAGCTCCTCCTCGGCGGCCAGCGCGGCGAGGTCCGCGAAGGCAGGCGCGGGCAGAACGGGACCGCCGAGTACCGCCCACAGTGGTTCGTCCTCGGTGGACGCTTCGATCGGCGACCACTCGACGTCGAACAGGAGCCCGCCGGAACCGCGCCGCGCGGCAGAGCGGTCGACCGAGGTCGGCCGCAGTACCAGCGACTCGACCGACAGCACGGGGCCGCCGTCGGCGTCGCGGACCATCAGGGACACGACGCCCTGACCGGTGCCGGTCACGGTCACCCGCAGCGAGGACGCGCCGACGGACCACAGGCGCACCCCGGTCCACGAGAACGGCAGCTGCGGCCCGTCGGCCAACGACACCAGCCCGCCCGCCCCGATGACATGCAGCGCCGCGTCGAGCAGCGCGGGATGCAGGCCGAACGTCCCGGTACCGCCTGCGGCTTCCGGCAGCTCGACCTCCGCGTAGACGGCGTCGTCGGTGCGCCGCACGGACCTCAGGCCCTGGAACGCGGGACCGTAGCCGAGGCCGGCATCGGCGAGTTCCTGGTAGTAGCCGTCGAGATCGACCGGTTCGGTGTCCGCGACGGGCGGCCAGCTGTCCTGCCCGGCGGCAGGCTGTTCGGTCGAGGCGGCGAGGCTGCCGGTGGCGTGGCGCACCCACGGCTCGTCGGCCGCGTCGCCCTCCACGCGGGAGTACACGGCCACCGGGCGCCGACCGGCGTCGTCCGCGCCGCCGACCCGCACCTGGACCGCGACCCCCGCCCGTTCGGGCAGCACCAGCGGCGCCTCCAGCGTCAGGTCGTCGACGAGGTCGGCACCGACCTCGTCGCCGGCCCGGATGGCCATCTCGACAAAAGCCGTGCCGGGCAACAGAACCACGCCGTTGACCGCATGATCGGCGAGCCACGGCTGGGTCCGCACCGACAGGCGGCCGGTCAGCAGACACTCGTCGCCACCGGCCATCGTGACGGCGGCACCGAGCAGCGGGTGCCCGGCGGAGCTGAGGCCGAGCCCGGTCGCCGCGCCCTGCGAGGACAGCGCGGGAGTCGCGTCGAGCCAGTACCGCTCGTGCTGGAACGCATAGGTCGGCAGGTCGATACGGCGGCCACCGGGGTAGAACGGCGTCCAGTCGACATCGACACCGTTGGCGTGCAGCTGGGCCAGTGCGTTCGTCGCCGCCCCCACCTCGGACCGGTCGGCGCGCAGCGCGGGGACGGCCAGGATGTCGGCCTCGGGCCGGCAGCCCCGCGTCAACGCGGTCAACACACCCCCCGGCCCGATCTCCAGGAACCGGCTCACCCCACGGCGATCCAACTCGCCGATCTGATCGGCGAACCGGACCGCGTCGCGCACGTGCCGCACCCAGTACTCGGGACTGCTGACGTCCGACAACATCGGAATCGACGGCTCCGCGAACGTGAGTCCATTCACGACAGTCGCGAACTCCGCCAGCATCGGCTCCATCAGCGGCGAATGGAAAGCGTGACTCACCGTGAGCCGAGACGTCTTGCGGCCCTGAGCCTCGAACGTCTCCGCGACGGCCAGAGCGGCAGCCTCGGCACCAGCCACCACCACAGATGCCGGACCATTCACGGCCGCGATGGAGACCTCATCGGTCAGGTGCGGGGCGACCTCATCCTCGGTCGCCTGAATCGCGACCATCGCCCCACCAGTCGGCAACGCCTGCATCAGGCTCGCCCGAGCCGACACCAGCCGACACGCATCAGCCAGCGACAGCACCCCGGCCACATGAGCCGCCGCGATCTCCCCCACGGAGTGGCCGACCAGGATGTCCGGGCGGACGCCCCACGACTCCACCAAACGGAACAACGCCACCTGCAAGGCGAACAACGCAGGCTGCGCGAAACCCGTCTGCGTCAACGCCTCCGACTCGACATAGAACATCACCTCCCGAACATCGGACTCCAGCTCCGCACACACCTCATTGAACGCGGTGGCGAAGACCGGGAACGACTCATACAGCTCCCGACCCATCCCCGCACGCTGCGAACCCTGACCAGAGAACAAGAACGCCACCGGACCGGTGCCGACCGTACCCGTCACGAGTTCGGGCGTGGACTCGCCGGACGCCAGGGCGCGCAGCGTGGTCTCGTGGTCGCCGAGCACGACGGCGCGATGGTCCAGCCGGGTCCGGGTGGTGGCCAGTGACAGGCCGATGTCGACGGGGATCGCGTCCGAGCCTAGGACGGCCAGCAGCCGCTGGGCCTGGTCGCGCACGGCCACCTCGGTCTTGCCGGACAGCACCCACGGCACCACAACCGAGGGCTCGGGCGCGACCGCCGGGGCGTCGGGCTCGTCGGGGACGGCCTCGACCACGACGTGCGCGTTGGTACCGCTGATGCCGAAGGACGACACGGCGGCGCGGCGCGGGCGGCCGACCTCGG
>CAJCJE010000747.1 GCA_903970565.1 Candidatus Melainabacteria bacterium
CTGGTCCGCCAGGTCGACTCCAGCCTGCTGGACGAATGGGAACAGCTCACCGATCCGACCAATGCCGACGTACTGACCAAGGGCGAGGACGGGCCGCCCGCGGTCACCCGCAACGCGCGGGCCTTCCGGGTCCTGGTGCGCAACGCGCTGTTCCGCCGGGTCGAACTGGCCGCGCGGCGGGACTACGAGGCGCTGGGCGAACTCGACCAGGAGTCCGGTTGGGACGCCGATGCCTGGCAGGACGCGCTGGAGCCGTACTTCCAGACCTACGACGAACTGGGTTGTGGCCCGGACGCGCGCGGACCGCAGCTGCTGATCATCGAGGTCGAGCAGCAGCGGTGGCGGGTTCGGCAGATCTTCGACGACCCGGCCGGCGACCACGACTGGGGCATCAGCGCGGAGATCGACCTGGCCGGTTCCGACGAGATCGGCTCGGCAATGGTCGTCGTCACCGACGTCGGCCAACTGGAGTGAACCGGGCCGAGCGGCACGCCAGGTAATACGCAAGATTTTGCGCTGACTGATCTATACTTGCGCACATGTCCAGAAGACTTGCAGAGGTAGCCAAGAAAGTTGGCGTTAGTGAGGCCACGGTCAGCCGAGTGCTCAACGGCAAGCCAGGGGTGTCCGAGGCTACCCGGCAAGCCGTGCTCACGGCACTGGACGTGCTGGGTTACGAGCGGCCGACCCAGCTGCGCGGTGAGCGGGCCCGGCTGGTCGGGCTCGTCCTTCCCGACCTGACCAACCCGATCTTCCCATCCTTCGCGGTGGTGGTCGGCGGGGCGCTGGCCCAGCAGGGCTTCACCCCGGTGCTGTGCACGCAGACCACCGGCGGCGCCACCGAGGCTGACTATGTCGAACTGCTGCTGCAACAGCAGGTCTCCGGCGTGGTGTTCTTCGGTGGCCGCTACGCCGAGGCCGAGTCGCCGCACGACCACTACGCGCTGCTGACCGCGCGCAAGATCCCCACCGTGCTGATCAACGCGGCCATCGACGATCTGGGGTTTCCGCAAGTCAGCTGCGATGACACGGTCGCGGTGCAGCAGGCGATGAACCACCTGATCTCACTGGGCCACGAGCGGATCGGCCTGGTCCTTGGCCCACCCGACCACGTGCCCTCGCAGCGCAAGCTGGTCGCCGCGCGGGACCTCGCGGCGCACCGCACCGATGTGTCCGAACCCTTCGTCGAGCACACCCTGTTCTCCATCGAGGGCGGCCAGGCGGCCACCTCCCGGCTACTGGCCAAGGGGGTCACCGGGATCGTCTGCGCGAGTGACCCGCTCGCGCTCGGCGCGGTGCGGGCGGTGCGTCGGCACGGCGCCTCGGTGCCGGAGGACGTGTCCGTGGTCGGCTACGACGACTCGGCCCTGATGAGCTGCACCGCTCCCCCGCTGACCACGGTCCGCCAGCCCATCGAGTCGATGGGCAACGCAGCCGTCGAGTTGCTGGTGAAGGAGATCGCCGGGGTCCGGGTCACCCACGGCGAGCTGCTGTTCGAGCCGGAACTGGTGGTGCGCGGGTCGACCGGGCCGGCCCCGAGTACGGCACCGGTTCGCGGGTCGCTGGCGGCCTCCGGCACCCCCTGACTCTCGGTTCACCACCCGCTGAACGTCATCTGTCGAAAATTTCCAAATTCTCATCGAGATATTGCGGTTCTCTTGTGTGTCGTGGTTAAGTGCCGTGTATCACAGCACCAACCACCCGGATGAGCGGCAGGACGTCTCCGAGCGACTCGTCAGGGCGGTAGGAAACCCCAGCCGGACACGCCGGGCGCAGCGCGCGGCGTGTCAAGGCGCTGCCCCGGAAGGGTCTTCGACGATGAGAACCCCCACCTCCAGCAGGCTCGCCGTGCTGGCCGTCACCGCAGGTTGCGTGTTAACCCTGGTGGCGTGCAGTTCCAGCAGCGGCAGCACCAGCGCGAACGGCGACGTGAGCATCACGGTCAACTGCGAACCGCCGACCAGCGACCCGATCGACCGGAAGAACTTCACCGACGACATCGCCTCGTTCGAGAAGTCGCACCCGACGATCCAGATCACCCCCAAGGACGAATACCCGTGTGACGACCCGAAGACGTTCGAGGCCAAGCTGGCCGGCGGCCAGATGGAGAACGTCTTCTACGTCTACGACACCGATGTCGCCCAGGTCATCAACAACGGCCAGGCCGCCGACATCAGCAGCTACATCAGCGGAGTCAAGGGCCTGGACGACATCCAGCCCTCCACGCTGAGCGTTTTCAAGGACTCCAGCGGCAAGTACTACGGGCTGCCGAAGACGAACTACTCGATGGGCCTGATCTACAACCGTTCGCTGTTCACCCAGGCCGGTCTGGACCCGAACACGCCGCCGACCACCTGGGCGCAGGTGCAGGCCGACTCGAAGAAGATCTCCGCGCTGGGCAACGGCATCGTCGGCTACGCCGACTACAGCTCCGGCAACCAGGGCGGCTGGCACTTCACCGCCGAGATCTACTCCCGGGGTGGCTCGATGGTCACCTCGGACGGCAAGCACGCCAACTTCGACACCGCCGCCGGCAAGGCCGTGTTGCAGAACCTCCAGCAGATGCGCTGGACCGACAACAGCATGGGCAGCAAGCAGTTGCTGACCCAGTCGGACGTGATGCCGATGATGGGTTCGGGCAAGCTCGGCATGTACATCGCGGCGCCGGACAACCTGCCGACCATCGTCAAGCAGTACGGCGGTTCCTACGACAACCTCAGCATCGGCCCGATGCCCGGCGCCAAGGCCACCCTGCTCGGCGGCGACGGCTACATGTTCAACGTGAAGGACACCGCAGCGCAGATCCAGGCCGGTGTCCAGTGGCTGGAGTACGAGAACCTCACCCCCGGCCTCGGCCAGTTCAACTACCAGCGGGCCGCGGCCGAGAAGACCCCGGTCGGGCTGCCCGAGCCGGACCTGTGGAACGGCGCGATGGCGACCTCGGACGCGCAGGCCAAGGCGAAGTACGCCAACGTCCCGCAGCAGAACTACGCGGCTTTCCAGGCGGCGATGCAGACGCTGCCCGGCAAGATCGAGCCACCGGACGCCCAGCAGATCTACTCGGTGTTGGACAACGTGATGTCCGGCGTGTTGACCAGTCAGAACGCGGACATCAACGGATTGCTGTCGGATGCCTCGACCAAGGTCAACACCCTGCTCGCCAACCAGTGACGGGATCGGGAGCGTAGAACAACCATGAGTGTTGCGACCAGTGTCGCGGCGCGGCTGCCGAGCCGGAGCACCGCGACCAATCGAGGTGACCGGATTCGCAGGAAGCTGGCCGCCAACCTGACCGCCTATCTGATGCTGGCCGGCGGGCTGATCTGCTTCGCCCTGTTCTCCTGGTACCCGACCGTCAGGGCGTTCATCCTCGCCTTCCAGAAGACCAACTTCGTCGGTGCGTCACACTGGGTCGGCTGGGCCAACTTCGAGCGGCTGTTCGCCGACCCGGAGTTCACCGCGGCCTGGCGCAACACTGTCGAGTTCACCGGCTTCGCCCTGCTGATCGGCTTCGCGGTGCCGTTCCTGCTGGCGGTCGTGCTCAACGAGATGCGGCACGCGAAGTCCCTGTTCCGCCTGCTGGTGTATTTACCGGTGATGGTGCCGCCGGTGGTCACCGCGATCCTGTGGAAGTGGTTCTACGATCCGGGTGACGGCCTGTTCAACGAAACCCTGCGGGCGCTGCACCTGCCGACCTCCTCCTGGGTCTACTCGACCTCGACCGCGGTGCTGTCCCTGGTGCTGGTGTCGACCTGGTCGAATATGGGCAGCACGGTGCTGATCTACCTCGCCGCCCTCCAGGGCATCCCGGCCGATCTCTACGAGGCGGCCGAACTGGACGGGGCGAACATCCTGCAACGGGTCCGCCACGTCACCGTGCCGCAGACCCGGTACGTGCTGCTGATGTTGATGCTGCTCCAGATCGTGGCCACCATGCAGGTGTTCACCGAGCCGTTCATCATCACCGGCGGCGGCCCGCAGGACGCCACGATCTCGGTGCTGTACCTGATCTACAAGTACGCCTTCGTCTACTACGACTACGGCGGCGCCTGCGCGCTGTCCATCATGCTGTTCGTGTTCCTCGGCATCTTCTCCGCGTTCTACCTGCGGCTGACCCGAACCAACGACTGAGAGGTGAGTTCGCTGTGGCCACTCCGACCATCGCCGTAGCGCCGCTGCCGCCCAGTACCGGGCCGGCCCCGCAGCCGCCGGACACCCGCCGGACCCGCAAGGCCCGGCGCCGGGCGGCCGAACGATCAGCGCGCACCCTCGCCTCACCGATGGCGCTGCGTGGCCGCAAGGGCAGAACGATCTACTGGACGGTGTTCACCGTCCTGCTGATCGCCTTCGTGATCGGTTTCCTCTTCCCGCTGTACTGGATGATCACCGGCGCGATGAAGTCGACGCCGGAGTTGCTGACCACCCCACCGACGGTGGTGCCGCACGTCTGGCATCCGTCGAACTTCGCCTCGGCCTGGTCACAGATGGACCTGGCCCAGTACATCGGCAACACCGCGATACAGGCCGGCGGTGCCTGGCTGTTGCAGATCGTGTTCCTCACGATGGCCGCCTATGCCCTGTCGAAACTGAGGTGATCTCAGCAACTTTCAGTTGAGTCGGCCGTGTTCGAAGTGGGTGAGGACAAGTGCCGCTTTGACGATGTGGCCGATCTTGCTGGGGCTGGTGGTGATGTGGTGAAGGACGCGCCAGCGGCCGGTGAGGACCG
>CAJCJE010000748.1 GCA_903970565.1 Candidatus Melainabacteria bacterium
AGTTCAGACGTGTGCTCTTCCGATCTTTCCTCGATGGTCTTCCACACCGAGTCCTCGCCGTTCTATGAGCGGCTGGAACCGCAGGTCTGGTTCACCAGCCAGGAGGACGCCCAGCGAGCCGGCTTCACCAGCTGGGAACGCCCGCGCACCTGGTAGTCCGAGGTGGTCCGCGATGGACCTGAACAGACATCGAGGCCGGCTCCGGAATCTCCGGAGCCGGCCTCGATGTCTGCGAGCCAGGAATCAGCCCGCGACGGTCCAGGTGTCCTTGCCGTTGATCAGGGCCTGGAGGTCGGCGGGCCTGCTGTCCTTGGCCTCCTGGACCTGGGCGCGGGCCGCGTCGTCGTAGGTGGACCGGTCCACGCTGCGGAACACGCCGGTGACGGTGTGCGCGAGGGTGGTGTCGGTCAGCCGGGACAGCGCGAAGGCGTAGGACGGGTCGGCCAGGCTGGCGTCGTGGACGACCAGGGCGCTCTCGCCGACCTCGGTGACCTTGCGGACCTGCAACGAGCCGGTGTTCGGGTCGCGCGTGACGCCGTACTCGCCGCCCTCGTCCCCGGAACCGGCGGAGCCGTCCCTGGCACCGAAGCGGATGGGCTGGCCGTGTCGCAGCGGGATGATCCGCCGTTCCCGCTCGCCGGCCTCCTTGAGGACGTCGAAGGCGCCGTCATTGAAGATCGGGCAGTTCTGGTAGATCTCCACCAGCGCGGTGCCCCGGTGGGCGGCAGCGGCGCCGAGGACCTCGGTGAGCTGCTTGCGGTCGGAGTCGATGGCCCGCGCCACGAAGGTCGCCTCGGCGCCCAGCGCGAGTGAGACCGGGTTGAACGGGTTGTCCAGCGAGCCCATCGGAGTCGACTTGGTGATCTTGCCGGTCTCGCTGGTCGGCGAGTACTGGCCCTTGGTGAGGCCGTAGATCCGGTTGTTGAACAGCAGGATCTTGAGGTTCACGTTGCGACGCAGCGAGTGGATCAGGTGGTTGCCGCCGATGGACAGCGCGTCGCCGTCCCCGGTGACCACCCAGACCGACAGGTCCGGCCGGGACACCGCGAGACCGGTGGCGAAGGCCGGGGCACGACCGTGGATGGAGTGCACCCCGTAGGTGTCCATGTAGTACGGGAACCGCGACGAGCAGCCGATCCCGGAGACGAACACGATGTTCTCGCGCTTGAGCCCGAGGGTCGGCATGAACGACTGCACGGCGGCGAGCACGGCGTAGTCACCACAGCCCGGACACCAGCGGACCTCCTGGTCGGACTTGTAGTCCTTGGCGCTCTGCTTGTCGTCGGTGGTCGGCACCCCGTCCAGGCCACCGATGCTGGGCAGACCCAGATCGATCGTGGTCACAGTGCCCCTCCCTCGATGATGTCGGTGAACACGCCTTGCAGCTCCTCGGCCTTGAACGGCAGTCCGGCGACCTTCGTGTAGGAGATCGCGTCGACCAGGTAGGTGGCCCTCAGGATCATTGCCAGCTGGCCCAGGTTCATTTCCGGGATGACCACCCGCTGGTAGCGGCGCAGCACCTCACCGAGGTTGGCCGGCAGCGGGTTGAGGTGGCGAAGGTGCGCGGTGGCGATCGAGCCGCCGCCGGCCCGGACCCGGCGAGCCGCCGCGCCGATCGGACCGAAGGTCGAACCCCAGCCAAGGGCGAGCACGGTCGCGTCCCCGCTGGGATCGTCGACCTCGACGTCCGGCACGGTGATGCCGGCGATCTTCGCCGCGCGCAGCCGGACCATCTTGTCGTGGTTGTCGCCGTCGTAGGAGATGCTGCCCCGTCCGTCCTGCTTCTCCAGACCACCGATCCGGTGCTGCAACCCCGGCGTGCCCGGCACGGCCCAGGGTCGGGCCAGGGTCTGCGGGTCGCGCAGGTAGGGCCAGAACTCCCCGGAGCCATCCGGTGCGTTCGGCTCGGTCGCGAAGGTCACCGACAGGTCCGGCAGGGTGGTCACGTCCGGGATCAGCCACGGCTCGGAGCCGTTGGCGATGGCGCCGTCGGAAAGCACCAGTACCGGGGTGCGGTAGGTCAGCGCGATGCGCACCGCGTCGATGAGCACCGCGAAGCAGTCGGCCGGGCTGCGCGGCGCCACGATCGGCACCGGAGCCTCGCCGTTGCGGCCAAACATCGCCTGCAACAGGTCGGCCTGCTCGGTCTTGGTCGGCAGGCCGGTGGAGGGCCCACCGCGCTGCACGTCGATGATCACCAGCGGCAGCTCGGTCATCACGGCCAGGCCGATGGTCTCGGACTTCAGCGCGATCCCCGGCCCCGAGGTCGTGGTCATGCCCAGCGCGCCACCGTAGGAGGCGCCCAGTGCCGCGCCGATGCCGGCGATCTCGTCCTCGGCCTGCAAGGTGGTCACGCCGAAGTTCTTGTGCTTGGACAGCTCGTGCAGGATGTCTGAGGCCGGCGTGATCGGGTAGGTGCCCAGCAGCACCGGAAGGCCACTGCGCTGCCCGGCCGCGACGATGCCGTAGGCAAGCGCGGTGTTCCCG
This sequence comes from Candidatus Melainabacteria bacterium, assembly GCA_903970565.1. GTDB lineage: Bacteria > Actinomycetota > Actinomycetes > Mycobacteriales > Pseudonocardiaceae > CAJCJE01. Next base: position 2,488 of record CAJCJE010000748.1, read on the forward strand.
GTGATCTGCCGGTAGGTGCCACTGGCCAGCTTGGCCGGGGCGACCTCGTAGGTGACCGCGAACGCCTCGGTGGTCTCGCCGTAGTTCCAGCCGGCCCGGAACGCCAGCACGTTCGCCTCGGCGATGGCCGTGTTCTTGGCGAACTTCTCCCGCAGGAACCGCTCGGTGCCCTCGGTCGGCCGGTGGTACATCCAGGACAGCAGCCCCAGCGCGAACATGTTCTTGCAGCGCTCGGCGTCCTTCTTGCCAAGGCCGGTCTCGGTGAGCGCGCCCTGGGTGAGGGTGGCCATCGCGACCTCGTGCACCGAGAACGCCTCCAGCGAGTCACCCTCCAGCGGGTTGGCGTCGTAGCCGACCTTGGTCAGGTTGCGCTTGGTGAACTCGTCGGTGTTCACGATCAGGATGCCGCCGGCCGGCAGATCGCCGACGTTGGCCTTCAACGCGGCCGGGTTCATCGCGACCAGCACATCCGGCCGGTCGCCTGGCGTCAGGATGTCGTAGTCGGCGAAGTGCAGCTGGAAGGAGGACACGCCGGGCAGGGTGCCCTGTGGCGCCCGGATCTCCGCCGGGAAGTTCGGCAGCGTGGCGAGGTCGTTGCCGAACGCCGCCGCCTCGGAGGTGAACCGATCACCGGTCAACTGCATACCGTCACCGGAGTCGCCCGCGAACCGGATGACGACACGGTCCAGCTTGCGTATTCCGGTTTCGCCCGCGCTTGCGTCGTTCCCCAGATCAACGCTCATGGATTCGCCGATCCCTCTTTCCCTGCTATACGCGCTCCACTGCCGCGACCGCCTGCTGATCGCGTCGGGACCGCCGGGTACCGCCTTGCCGCCGCGCCGGTTGTGGTGGCGCGGACTCCACCAACGAGGGTAGTCGCCCGTGTCGGTCCCCGAATCAAGGCGTCATCCCGTTGTCACAGCGTGGGAAACGGTGTTTCCCGGTACCTGCCGCGTCTGGTCCGAGCGGCAGCTCTCCAACTTCAGGGTAGGCATTGACATGCTGGTTCGGCGGCCGAACGCGCCGCAACTCACATGTTGCGTTACTACCCGAACTCACGGTAACTGTTACTCCAGTTTACGTACACTAATGGTGCTACCAGTTATGTGGTCTATACCTTGCTCGGTCACTTTCGCCAGGGGCGCGGATCATCAATCCTGGTAGTGTGGTATTAGCGTGACGCCAGAGAATCGTTGTCCGGTATGGGCGGCCGTTCCAGCAGGGTCGACAACACCACGGTGGATACCGTGCGATCCACGATGTCCAAGGCGCGCAGGTGTTCCAGCGCGGTCTCCAGATGGTGGATGTCCGCCGCGCGCAGGTGCACGATCGCGTCCGCGGCGCCGGAGACGGTGTAGGCGGCCACCACCTCGGTCAACGGCTCCAGTGTTGCCGTGATCCTGGCCGGTACCACGTTGCCCCGGCAGTGCACCTCGACGAACGCCTCGGTGCCCCAGCCGAGCGCCTCCGGGTCGACCACCGCGGTGAAGCCGCGCAGTACGCCCCGTTCCAGCAGTTTGTCCACCCGCCGTTTCACCGCCGGCGCGGACAAACCGACCACCCCGCCGATCTCCGCGTAGCTCGATCGGGCGTCGGAAACCAGGCACGAAACGATTCGCTGGTCTATCGAGTCCATGCGCAACATTCTGCACTGATCAGCGCAATGTCACGACATTGATCGATGGTGCCAGTGGCACCTAGATTTCGATCCATGACGACCATCACGCTCGCGCCGGCCGATTCGCAGCCCGAACCGGCCATCCCCGACCGGATGCCGGTGGCCCGCCGATACCTGATGTGCCCGCCGACGTACTTCGCCGTCGAGTACTCGATCAACCCGTGGATGCACCCGGAGATCCCGGTCAGCGCGCAGCGCGCGATGGAACAGTGGACCGCGCTCAAACAGACCTACGAGCGGTTCGGCCATGTCGTCGAGGTGATCGAGGCGCAGCCGGACCTGCCGGACATGGTCTTCGCGGCCAACGCCGGCACCGTGCTCGGCGGCCGGGTACTCGGCGCGCGCTTCCGCGCCCCGCAGCGCGCCGCCGAGGCCGACCACTACCGGCGCTGGTTCGTCGAGGCCGGCTACCACGACGTCGTCATGCCCTCCCTCTACAACGAGGCCGAGGGCGATCTGGTGTGGACCGGCCGCTACCTGATGGCCGGCACCGGTTTCCGCACCGACCCGGCCGCGCACGCCGAGGCGCAGGAGGTGCTCGGCGTCCCGGTGGTCTCCCTGCAACTGATCGATCCCCGCTACTACCACCTGGACACCGCGCTGTTCGTGCTTGACGACTCCCCGCAGCGCCCGCGGATCGCCTACTACCCCGGCGCGTTCTCGGCCGGTTCGCTGGGCGTGCTGCGCAGGCTGTTCCCGGACGCGGTGATCGCCACCGAGGCCGACGCCGCCTGCTTCGGGCTCAACGCCGTCTCCGACGGCCGCAACGTCGTGCTCCCGCTGGAGGCCACCGGACTGGCCGAGGCACTGCGTGCCCAGGGCTACTGCCCGGCAGTGGTGGACATCTCCGAACTGCGCAAGGCCGGTGGCGGCCCGAAGTGCGCCACGATGGAATTACGCCACTGACCCAGATCCCCTGACCCCAGGTCCTCCACGTTCTGGCCGTCAGCTCCGCCGAGCACGGCTGTCAGCGGAGCGGACGAGCCGACGAGGGGACGGAGTCGGGCGTCAGCTCGGCGGGAAGGCGAGATCCTCGCTGTTCGCGCCGCGCGGCACCTCGGCCCGGCTCGCCGGCAGCTGGCTGTCGGCCTCCCGGTCCTCCGCCTGATCAGCGGCCGAGGCCGCGCCGCCGGTGTCCCGGTCCGCTCTGAGCGCCTCGTCCTCGGCCTTGGCCTCGTCGGTCACCCGTTGCGCGGCCCGGCGGGCGACGATGGCGATCCCGGCGACGATGGCCAGCGCGGCGATGATCTCCCCCGTCAGGACCGCGGTCCCGGTGTTGGCCGACTCGTCCAGCCACCACACCCCGATGGCCACGCCGACCAGCGGGTCGACCGTGGTGATCACGGCCAGCGACGGGGAGATGAGTTTGCCCTGCTGGAAGGTGTTCTGGGAGAGCAGGAAGCCGATCGGGCCGATGATGCACACCACGTACAGCGTCCAGTGCGTGAACGGATCGGCGAGGCTGGTCCGCAGCTGTCCGGCCACCACCTTGATCAGCGCCGCGGTCACCCCGTAGGTGACGCCGGTCGCGACGGCGAGGCCGAGTACGCGCGCCGGGCCGCGCACCATCGCCGCCCAGGCCAGCGCGCCGACGCCGATCGCGGCCAGCGCGATGGCCAGCGGCAGCAGGTGCGACGGGGGCAGCAGGTGATCCGAGCCGCCGGTCGGCCTGGCCAGCAGCAGGAACGCGGCCAGTCCCGCCACGCAGAGCAGGCCACCGAGCATCAGCACCCGGTCCGGCCGGCGGTGGGCCATCCACGCGGCGAACGTGCTGGCGAACGGGAGCGCGGTCACCAGCAGCGGCTGGACCAGCAGCAACGGCCCCCAGCCCAGCGCGACGACCTGGAGGCCGAGGCCGGCGATGGTCGCGGCGATACCGAGCAGCCAGAGTTTCCGGTGTGCCAGAGCGACCAGGAGCCGAGGGTTGAGGGTGCCGGTGGGTGGCACCTCGTGCGCGGCGCGCGCCTGCGCGGCGCTGGCCAGGCCCATGCAGGCCGCACCGGCGATCGCGGCCGGCACCGCGATCGCCAGCATGACGGTGTTCGCGCCCATCTCGTTGCCCCGTCCTGCTGATTGCACTACTCCGGTAAGAACAACGTAAAGCCTCGCTGGCAGTCTTCCCAGCCGAAAATTTCGTCACGACGGGGTCGGGGCTGGAACCGGGCCGGTGCGGCAGACGTGCGCGTGGTCGCGTGGCCTCGGCCGGCGACTCACCCGAAGGCGAGGGGATGCCCTGGCCAGCAGCCTGCCGACAGCGGAGGCCGAGGGGAAAGCGCTGGCGGATGAACTCGAGGGTCGACAGCATGAACCTGGAAGTACCGTGAGTCGTCTTCGTCATTGCGGGTACCTAACTGTTACACCACACTACGGACGAGTACATTTATCGCACTCCATCGTCGGAGTTACGGCAAGTGATTTCCCAGACGCAGAGCGTAAATCACTACAAGACCGATCTGAGCTGGCCCTGATCGACCAGAGTTCACGCATACCGGCAAGACGCCGTTGACGAAAGAGACTGTTGAGTAGATGCCACCACATGTGACCGTCCACTTGCCCTCGTTCCGAGTGCTGCTACGCGATGGCGGCAAACACCTCCTTGAGTCGACGATCATCCCGCTGGTGTTGTTCTACCTGCTCCTGACCCTGGTCGGCCTCGACGGCGGCCTGATCGCGGCGCTGACCTGGTCGATGGTCGCGCTGGGCCGCCGCGTGGTGCTGCGCAAGCCGATCCCCGCCGTGCTGTTGCTGACCACCGGTCTGCTGGTCGCGCGCACCGTCCTCGGCCTGGTCACCGGGAGTATCTTCCTCTACTTTCTGCAACCGACGTTGCAGAATTTCCTGATTGCCGGCATTCTCCTGGCCACGCTGCCGTTCGGCCGTCCTTTCCTGGCGAAACTGGCCAACGACTTCTGCGCGTTCCCCAGCGACTTTTCCGAACACCCCGGCGTCGCCCACTTCTTCAAGCGGGTTTCCCTGCTCTGGGCGATGGTGTTCGTCACCAACGGCGCGACCACCCTCTACATCCTGGCCAAGGCCACCGTCGGTGACTTCCTGATGGTCTCCACCGCCGGCTCCTACACCGTGGTCGCGCTCGCCGCCGGAGTCTCGCTGCTGTGGTTTCGTCGTTCGCTGCGCAGCGAGGGCATCACCCTGCGCCTCGGTGGTCTCCCGGCCACG
>CAJCJE010000749.1 GCA_903970565.1 Candidatus Melainabacteria bacterium
GACCTCGCCGCCGTGCACGAACAGGGCGCGGAGTTCTGGACCCTGGCGATGACCCGCGAGCTGGACGACCTGATCCTCGATCTGCGCACGAACGAACCGGAGCTGGGCACCTGGAGCCTGCGCACCAGCGGCGACGCCGGCCGGGTACTGGCCTGTGACGCGCTGCTGCTGGCCCACCGGGACGAGGACTGGCTGGCCAACGAGATCGTGCTCTACCTCAAGCGCACCCTCAAGCGGCTGGATGTCACCAGTCGCAGCCTGGTCGCGCTGATCGAGCCGGACAGCTGCTTCGCCGGGTCGCTGCTGGAACTGGCGCTGGCCGCCGACCGGTCCTTCCAGCTGTTCGGGGTATTCGAGGACATCGCCCCGGACGCCGAGCCGGCCGCGATCACGGTGGGGCCGATGAACCTGGGGCCGCTGCCGATGGGCAACGACCTCACGCGGTTGCAGACCCGGTTCTTCGGCGACGAGGAGAGCCTTGTCGCGGTCGAGGCCAGGGCGGGAGAGTCGCTGCTGGCCGAGGATGCCGAGGCACTGGGCCTGGTCACCTTCGCGCCGGATGACATCGACTGGGCCGAGGAGGTCCGGATCGCGATCGAGGAACGGTCCAGTTTCAGCCCGGACGCGCTGACCGGCCTGGAGGCCAACTATCGCTTCGTCGGCCCGGAGACCATCGAGACGAAGATCTTCGGCCGGTTGACCGCCTGGCAGAACTGGATCTTCTACCGCCCCAACGCATCAGGCCCGGACGGCGCGCTGCGCCGCTTCGGCACCGGGCAGCGAGCCGATTTCGACCGGAAGCGAGTCTGACCATGACCTCCACCGCGGACTACTCCGAGAAGATCCCGAACAACGTCGAGCTGCGCGAGGACCGCCGGTTGCAGCGGGCGCTGGAGTCCTGGCAGCCCAACTTCCTGAACTGGTGGGAGTCGATGGGCCCGACGCTGCCCACCGAGGACGTGTACCTGCGCACCGCGGTGAACGTCGGCCGCGAGGGCTGGGCGCATTTCGGGCACGTCGCGATGAAGGACTACCGGTGGGGCGTCTTTCTCGCCGAGCGCGACCGCGACCGGCAGATCGCCTTCGGCGCGCACAAGGGCGAGCCGGCCTGGCAGAAGGTGCCGGGAGAGTACCGGTCGGAGTTGCGGCGGCTGATCGTCATCCAGGGCGACACCGAGCCGGCGTCCGTTGAGCAGCAACGCAATCTCGGCGCGACCGCGCCCAGCCTGTATGACATGCGCAACCTCTTCCAGGTCAACGTCGAGGAGGGGCGGCACCTCTGGGCGATGGTCTACCTGCTGCACGCCTACTTCGGCCGGGAGGGCCGCGAGGAGGCCGAGGAGTTGCTGCACCGCAACTCCGGCAGCGAGGACGCGCCGCGCATCCTCGGCGCGTTCAACGAGGAGACCCCGGACTGGCTGTCGTTCTTCATGTTCACCTACTTCACCGACCGGGACGGCAAGTACCAGCTCGGCACGTTGAAGGAGTCCGCGTTCGACCCGCTGTCGCGGACCTGTGAGTTCATGTTGAAGGAGGAAGCGCACCACATGTTCGTCGGCACCACCGGCATCGACCGGGTGGTCGAGCGGGCCGTGCAGGTGATGCGGGAGCAGGACACCGACGACATCGCCGCGCACGGCGCCATTCCGCTGAAGGTGATCCAGAAGTACCTGAACTTCCACTATTCGGTGTCGCTGGACCTGTTCGGCTCGGAAACCTCGACGAACGTGGCGAACTACTTCACCGCCGGCCTGAAGGGCCGGTGGTCGGAGGAGCGGCGCAAGGACGACCACGTCCTCACCGACGACTCGATCATGGTCGACTCGGTCAACGACGGCGAGATCGGCCAGACCGAAGTGTCCGCGCTGGTCGGCCTCAACACCGACCTGCGCCGCGAGTACATGGGCGACTGCCAGAACGGGGTCAACCGATGGAACAAGATCCTGGAGGACGCCGGCGTCAGCCAGCGGCTGAAGCTGCCCAGCGCGGCGTTCAACCGCAAGGTCGGCGCGTTCGCCGGGATCGAGGCCACGCCGGACGGCGAGCGGATCTCCGCGCCGGAGTGGGCCGCGCGTAACGCGGACTGGCTGCCGACCGACGTGGACAAGGCCCACGTGCGGTCACTGATGCGACCGGTGCACGAACGTGGCAAGATCGCCGCCTGGATCGCTCCGCCCCGGCAGGGCATCAACGGCAAACCGTTCGACTACGAGTACGTGCACCTCGGCTGAAACAGGACCGCAGGCCATGACCGAACTGCTCACCACCCCGTTCAATCCTGCTACGTTCAACGCGACAACGTATCTGCTGGATCGGCACATCGACAACGGCGACGGCGCGCGGATCGCGTTGACCGGGGTGGCCGGTGAGGTCAGCTACGCGCAACTGCACGAGCAGGTCGGCCGTACCGCGGCCGGCCTGCGCGAGATCGGGCTGCAACCCGAGCAGCGGGTGCTGATGTTCATGGCGGACTCGCCCGAGTTCGTCACGGTGTTCCTGGCCGCGATGCGGCTCGGCGCCGTCCCGGTGCCGGTGTCCACCATGCTGCGGCCCAGCGGACTGGCCGAGCTGCTGCGGGACTCCCGCGCCCGGTTCCTCGCGGTGACCGCCGAGTTCGCCGAGACCGCGACGGCGGCCGTTGCCGACGCGCCGGAACTGCTCGGCGTGCTGACCGGTCGCGGCGCGGCCGTGCCCGGCCTGCCCGCCTTCGATCTCGATCGGTTGGCGCGCACCGAATCCGTCGACCCGCCCTACTCGACCACCGAGGACTCGCCCGCGTTCTGGCTCTACACCTCCGGGACGACCGGGGCGCCGAAGGGCGCGATGCACCGGCACGGGTCGATCCGAGTCGTCTGCGAAACCTATGGCCGCCAGGTGCTGGGCATCCGCGCGGGGGACCGGTGCCTGTCCGCGGCGAAGACCTTCTTCGCCTACGGGCTGGGGAATTCGGTGCTGATGCCGTTGGCGGTCGGCGCGTCGGCGGTGCTGGAGCCGGCGCCGTCGCGGCCGGACCTGCTGGCCGCGCGGGTCAGGGAGTTCGGCGCGACGCTGTTCTTCGCCGGCCCGACCTTCTTCGCCAACATGGTCCGCGCGCAGCTGCCGGCCGACGCGCTGGCCGGGGTGCGGGTCGCCGCGTCGGCCGGGGAACCGTTACCCGGTGCGCTGTATCAGCGCTGGACCAGCCATTTCGGCGTGGACATCCTGGACGGCATCGGCATGACCGAGATGCTGCACATCTTCCTGTCCAACCGGATCGGCGCGGTGCGGGCCGGCACCACCGGGGTCGCGGTGCCCGGCTACGAACTGCGGATTCTCGACGACGCCGGCCGGGAGGTCGAGCAGGGCCTACCCGGCACGCTGTTCGTGCGCGGTGCCTCGATGGCGACCGGCTACTGGTCGCGCTATGCCGCGTCCCAACAGGTTTTCCAGGGCGAGTGGCTGCGGACCGGGGACACCTACGTCCAGGACGCCGAGGGCTACTACACCTGTCTCGGTCGGACCGGCGACATGCTCAAGGCCAGCGGGATCTGGGTCTCTCCCGGTGAGGTCGAGAACCGGCTGCTCGCGCACGACGCGGTCGCGCAGGCCGTCGTGGTGGCCGCGCCGGACGCGGACGGGCTGGAGAAACCCGTTGCCTACGTGCAGTTGCAGGCCGGCCGGAGCACGACCGAGGCCGAACTCGTCGAGTTCTGCCGGCAGGGGATGCCCTCGTTCAAACGGCCGAGGAAGATCGTCTTCGTCGACCGCTATCCGATGACCGCGACCGGCAAGATCCGTCGCGTCGAACTGCGCGCAATGGCGGCGAACGTGCTCTCCGCCGCCATTGCGACCCCGGCCGCGCTGGCCTGAGTTCGGAGCCGTTGCGGCTGCGCCGGGTTCAGCTGCGCCGGGTTCAGCTCTGCCGGAAGGTGTAGAGGTCGGTGGTGATCTCGCAGACACTCGGTTCGATGATCAGCACTCGCAGGTCACCGGTTGCCGGGTCGTAGTCGTCGCCCTCGACCTCGAAGGTGCCGGTGCAGTCGCTGTTGAGTGGCAGTTCGCCCAGCGAGATGACATGAGCGGTGACGTCCTGGCCGTTCAACGCATGGGGCAGGTCGATCTCCAGCAGCTGCTTGGCGGTCGGGAACAGGTCGGTGTCCGGGTCGTCGGAGGAGCACAGCAGCCGGGTCGCGCTGAAGAACGTGCAGCCCTGAACGTCGCGGACCGGATGGTCGAGGTTGATCTGGAAGGCGATGTCGAGCGCGCCGCCGGTCTGCGGGGTCGACGGGTTGAGGATCGGCGTCGGGAAGACCAGCAACCGGCTCATGGTGTCCCACTCGCCGTTGACCATCCACCGCGAGTCCGGCGACACCGCGACCCAGGAGTTGTTCATCTCCTCGCCGGGCACCAGCGTGTGCGTGTAGTCGTAGTACGCCCCGCTGGGGGTGGTCACCCGGAACAGCTTCGAGGTCGGGTTGCTGCCGGCGTACTGGTAGTCGTCGAAGATGTAGCCCTGGGAGGAGTCCGGGTCGCCGATGTGCGACCAGTCCTCGTCGGAGAGGTCGGCCGGTACGGACAGGGAGCCGACGTAGTACTGGTACGGGGTGCCACCGGGCGGGTTGACCGTGGCCACGCCCTCGTTGTAGTACGGGGTGAACTCGGTGGTGTCACCGACCTGGGTCCAGCCGTTCAGGGCCGCCGCGTCGTGCGTGCCGGCGGCCTTGGCGACCTGGTGCGGCGCGGCCGGGGCCGGCGCGTTCGGGGCCGGCGCGTTCGGGGTTGGCGCGGCGCTCGCGAACGGCGTGCCGATACCCAGCACCAGCAGGGCGGTCGCCCCGATCAGCAGTCCGGTTGCGCGGAGTCTCGAACGCGGCATGAGACGTGATCCCTTCCGTCGACGGTCGGCAGACAACGTGAAGAGATTACGCATCGGAGTGGACCTTGAGCCGCGAGTCGTGGGTGAACGTTTTTCACTCCCGTACCGCTGTTGGTCAATAACTCGTTCCGGTCGGATCGTGGCGCAGGATCGGGCGCAGCGCGTCCAGCACGGCCGGGTCCTCGATCGTCGGCGGGACCGGTTCCTGGCGGCCTTCGGCGATGGCGCGCATGGACTTGCGCAGGATCTTCCCGGACCGCGTCTTGGGCAGCCCCGCCACCACCGACACGTCCCGGAAGGCCGCGACCGGGCCGATGTCGGCGCGCACGGCGGCCACCAGTTCGGCGCGCAGTACCTCCGGGTCGACCTCGACGCCGGCCTTGAGCACGACCAGTCCGTAGGGGAGCTGGCCCTTGAGCGGGTCCCGCACCCCGATCACCGCGCACTCGGCCACGGCGGGATGGCCGGCCAGCACGGCCTCCATCGAGCCGGTGGACAGCCGGTGCCCGGCCACGTTGATCACGTCGTCGGTGCGGCCCATCACGTACAGGTAGCCGTCGGAGTCGAGGTAGCCGCCATCGCCGGTGAGGTAGTAGCCGGGGAAGGCCGACAGGTAGGAGGCGACGTAGCGCTCGTCGTCGCGCCAGAGGGTGGGCAGCGTGCCGGGCGGCAGCGGCAGCTTGAGGCAGATCGCGCCCTCCTGCCCGGCCGGCAGCGGCTCCCCGGCCGCGTCCAGCACCCGCACGTCATAGCCGGGGACCGCGACGGTCGGTGACCCCGCCTTGATCGGCAGCGGTTGCAGGCCGCGCGGGTTCGCGCAGATCGCCCAGCCGGTCTCCGTCTGCCACCAGTGGTCGACCACCGGCACGCCCAGCACGTCGCTGGCCCAGTGGTAGGTCTGCGGGTCGAGCCGCTCACCGGCCACGAACAGGGTGCGCAGGCCGGCGGTGTCGTGCTCGGCCAGCAGGGTCGCGTCCGGATCGGCCTTGCGGATCGCCCGCACCGCCGTCGGCGCGGTGAACAGCGCCTTCACCCCGTGCTCGGCGATCACCCGCCAGAACGCGCCGGCATCCGGCGTGCCGACCGGCTTGCCTTCATAGAGGATGGTGGTGCAGCCGCGCAGCAGCGGGGCGTAGACGATGTAGGAATGGCCCACCACCCAGCCCACGTCCGAAGCCGCCCAGAACACATCGCCGGGCTGGGCGTCGAACACCGCCTGCATCGAATACCACATCGCCACCGCGTGGCCGCCGTTGTCGCGCACCACGCCCTTGGGCTTGCCGGTGGTGCCGGAGGTGTAGAGCACGTACAGCGGATCGGTGGCGGCCAGCGGCACGCAAGCCGCGGGTTCGACGCCGTGCTGGGCCTGGTGCCAATCCAGGTCGCGGCCTTGGCTCAGCGCCGCCTCGCATTGCGGCCTCTGCAATACGATGCAGCAGGCCACCTTGTGCGCGGCCAGCTGCAGCGCCTGGTCGAGCAGCGGCTTGTATTCGACAACGCGGCCAGGCTCGATGCCGCAGGACGCCGAAACGATCAGCACCGGCGCGGCATCGTCGATGCGCTTGGCCAGTTCGGGCGCGGCGAAGCCGCCGAACACCACCGAATGCACCGCGCCGATGCGGGCGCAGGCCAGCATGGCGATGGCCGCTTCCGGCACCATCGGCATGTAGAGGATCACCCGGTCGCCCTGCTTGACACCCTGGCGCAGCAAGGCCCCGGCGAACAGCGCAACCCGGTCGCGCAGCTCGCGGTAGGTGTAGCGCGCGATGCTGCCGGTGACCGGGCTGTCGTAGATCAGGGCCAGCTGTTCGCCGCGCCCGCCTTCGACATGGCGGTCCAGCGCGTTGTAGCAGGTATTCAGCCGGCCGCCGGCGAACCAGCGATAGCTCGGCGCGGCGGAGTCGTCCAGCACCTTCTCCCAGGGCTGGTCCCAGTGCAGATGGGCGGCCTGCTCGGCCCAGAAAGCCTCGGGTTCGCTCAGTGAACGCTGGTGAATCTCGGCGTACGACATGCTGCTTCCTCCACCACAACTTTTTTGTTGTCAGCCAGGCGCGCTCAGATGCTTGCGCATGAACGCCACGATGTCCTCCCGCGCCTGTGCCACCTCGGGAAACCAGTGCTCGAACAGCGGGAAGGCATGCGGCAGCACCGGCCACACCTCGAAACTCACATCCACACCATATTGCTTGGCATTGCGCGCGAACAGCACCGTGTCGTCGAGCAGCACCTCGGCGTCGCTGGCCAGCAGGTACAGCGGCGGAAAGCCGGTGCAATCGGCATAAAGCGGCGAGAGCTCCGGATCGGAGGTATCCATGCCGCCGGCATAGAGTTCGCACACCCGCGCCAGTTGCACCATCGGCAGCAGCGGATCGCTGTGCATGCGCAAGGTGCGCGAGGGCGGCGCGTGCACCCGGCCCATTTCTGTGCCCGGCGACACCGGCACACCGCAGGACGGCATCGGCAGGCCGGCCTTGCGGATGCGCTGCAGCAAGCCCAGCAGCAGATTGCCGCCGGCGGACTCGCCGCCCAGGGCGATGCGCTCCGGGGCATAGCCAAGATCCAGCAGGCCGCGGTAGGCGCGTTCGCAATCGTCCAGCGCCGCCGGATACTTGTTGAACGGCGCCAGCCGGTAATCCGGCAGGAAGGCCACCGCGTCCAGCGCGCTGCAGATCTTCGCCACGGTGCGCACGTGCACGTCCGGCACCGCCGGCAGGATGAAGGCGCCGCCGTGCAGCCATAGCACCACCCGGCCCCGCGGGTCGTGCGCGCCGCCGATGAAATGCCCCGGCACGCGGCCGATCACGCGGTAATCCACCGGCAGGCCGCTGCTGTCGCGGCACACCTGCGCGGCGGCCGTCAGCTGCATGCGGGCCATGCGCTCCATCGGGCCGCCGATCATCCAGCGCAGCAGGGGCCGCAGGAAGCGGCGCAACAGCCAGATGATGAAGCGGCTGCGGCCGCTGATCCGCACCGGCTTGAGCCGGATCTCCGCCTCTTCCGTGGTCGGCAGGC
>CAJCJE010000750.1 GCA_903970565.1 Candidatus Melainabacteria bacterium
ACCGCGAACTTCGCCGCGCAGTAGGCGTCGTTGAACGGCTGGCCGACCACCCCGCCGATGCTCGTCACCGTGATCAGCCGGCCACCACTGGCCCGCAGGTGCGGCAGCACCGCCTTGCTGGCGCGCACCACGCCGAAGAAGTTCAGTTCGCACACCGAGCGGATCTCGGCCATCGAGTCCTGTTCCAGGGTGCCGAGATGGCCGGCGCCGGCATTGTTGATCAGCGCGTGCACCGTCGCGTAGTCCTCGACCACCCCGGCAACACACTCCGCCACGGAGTCGTCACTGGTCACGTCCAGCGTACGGACGTCGAGGGCGACCTGGGCCCGGTCGGCCTCGGCGGCGAGGACGGCCTTCGACTCGGCGCGGCGCACCGTCGCCACCACCCGATAACCGGCGCGGGCCAGCGCGATCGCGGTATGCAGGCCGATGCCCGAGGAGGTCCCGGTGATCAGGGTCGCGCCGGTCGAAGCGGTGGATTCGTTCATGGGTGGCCTGTTCTCCTTGCCGGCGGCGGTCGAGGACGCGGCGATCACTGTCGTCCCGGCGGCACCGACCCGGCAACGGGAGAACTACGTATCCGGTGACCCGGTCCGGTCGGGCGCGCAGGTAGGTAGTGATCTCGGGAGTTGCCCCGTCCCGCGGGCGGCGAAGGGCTGGCACCGTACTGGCAGCAGATCCCGTCGGCGAAACGAGGGAATGGCCATGCCAGAGCGCATCCCGGTGCACGTCCGAGGCTTCGACCCGATCCTGGTGTCGGGCATCATGGCGCAACTGCGGCCCCGGCCGGAGATCGTGCTGGTCGACTCGCTCGGTGAGCAGGCCGCCCCGGTGGTGGTCGTGGTCAACGACGTGGTGGACGAGCAGGTGCTGCGGCTGGCTCGCGAACTGCGCGGCCAGAGCACGCCGAAGGCGAAGGTGCTGCTGGTACTTGCCCAGTTGGACGACAACTCGCTGTTGGCCGCGATCGAGGCGGGCGTGTGCGGCGTGGTGTCCAGGGCGGAGGCGACCCCGGAGCGACTGGTGACCGCCGTCCAGCAGGCGACGACGGCCGGTGGGGTGCTCTCGCCCCGGCTGGTCGGCCGGCTGCTGGAACAGGTCTCGCGCCTACAGAACCAGGTACTCGCCCCGCGTGGGCTGCGACTGTCCGGTCTGTCCGGAAGGGAGACCGATGTGCTCAAACTGATGGCGCAGGGCATGGAGGTGCGCGAGATCGCCGAGAAGCTCTCCTACTCCGAGCGCACCATCAAGAACACCGTGCACGACATCCTCAATCGCTTCGAACTGCGCAACCGGGCCCACGCGGTCGCGTTCGCCCTTCGCGAGGGCCTGATCTGACCGGTTGCCCTTCCGGGCAACACCAGTGGCCAGTGTTGGGCGCCCGAGTGGACAGATCTGTCGCGCCGACGGCCGTCCGGCCCGGTCCGGGTGCTCTACTCGGCCGGGGCGAACTCGCGCGGACCTGTGGCCCTATTTCGGAACGAGGTGAGCACGGTCATGTCGCCAAGTCGGATACCTACGCCGAGCGGGACCACCGGTGGTGCCGGTCGGTTGGCCGACAAGCGCCGGACGCGCAGCCGCGACCGGCCCGATACGCGACTGCGTTCGCTCCAGATGGGCAGCAAGATCATTCTTGGCGTGCTGGTACTGACGGTGTCCTGCGTGGCGGCCGGCCAGGTGGACCAGCCGGGCCGGCAGACCCAGACGGCCTCGCGCACCACCACCCGGCAGCAACTGCCGACCGGCGCGGACGGCGGGACGGTGCCCTCGGCGTCGATGCCCACGTTCAGCAGCGTGGCCGGCACCCAGCCCGGCTCGTCCACGTCGGTCCAGTCGCGGGTCGGCAGTTCCTCCGGCAGCAGTCTCAGCAGCGTTTCCGGTGGCAGCAACGGCATTCCGAGCACCGTGCTGGCCGCCTACGAGAACGCGGTGAACCTGCTCGCGGCCGGCGAACCGGGCTGTCATCTGCCGGTCGCGCTGCTGGCCGGCATCGGCGAGGTGGAGTCCGGCCAGGCCCGTGGCGGCCGGGTGGATGCCACCGGCACCATGCTGCAACCCATCCTCGGCCCGGTGCTCGACGGGAGCAACGGCACCGCCGCGATCCACGACACCGATCACGGCGTACTGGACGGCAACACCGTCTGGGACCGGGCGGTGGGCCCGATGCAGTTCATCCCCTCAACCTGGCGGAACTGGGGCGCCGACGGCAACGGTGACGGAGTGGCCAATCCGGAGAACATCTACGACGCCGCGCTGGCCGCCGGCCGCTATCTGTGTGCCGACAACCGTGACCTGGCCACGCAGTCCGGTGTCGACTCCGCGATCCTGAGCTACAACGACTCCAGCCGATACCTGCAACTCGTGCTCGCCTGGATGAACGCCTACAGCGGCGCGGTGGTCGCGGTGGCCGACTCGACCGGCCTGGTCAACGACCCCTCCGGGACGCCCACCGGCAGTACCCCCTCCGGCAGTACCCCCTCCGGCAGTACCCCCTCCGGCAG
>CAJCJE010000751.1 GCA_903970565.1 Candidatus Melainabacteria bacterium
CGGTAGAGCCAGGCACGGAAGGAGGCGCGTCCCTCGAAGGTGTCGCGGTTGCGCCAGGCACGCAGGAAGGTCTCCTGGACCAGGTCCTCGGAGTCGTCGTAGGAGCCGACCATCCGGTAGCAGTGCACCTGGAGTTCACGCCGGAACGGCTCGACCAGACCGGCGAAGGTCCACTCGTCACCGGAGCGCACCACCCCGACCTCATCCTGCCCGGCCCCGTTGACCCGCGCGTTCGGGCTCGCCGCCGAGCCGGCCGGGCGGCGTAGTTGCGTCACGCCGGCCAGCGTGACGTTGGGCCGCTGCTCGGTCGACGCCGCGAGGACGCCGGTTTCCGTCACATTCGCGCGCGTGACGTTCTCTCCCGTCGCGTTCTCTTCCGTCACATCCGCGCGCGTGACGTTTTCCGCATCCGCGCGCGTGAGGTCGTCGCCGGCCTCCCGCGCCTCGCCGGCCGCGTCCAACGCGATCCGGGCGATCCGGCGCAGTCGACCCACCGACGAGGACAGGTTGGTCACATCGGAGTAGAAGGTCGGTGGCGTCTGCGGGGCGAGGGTGTCGACGCGCTGCCGGATGTCGGCGATGAGGCCGGACACGGCGTCGCCCTCGGGTGAGTTCTGGCGCAGTCGGTAGGCCTTCTGCCGACAGGCCGCCGAGCAGTAGCGCGAGTCCCGACCCCGTTTGCCGGAGCGCTGCGGTAGTGGGCCGCCACAGGACGCGCAGCGTGTCTCGGTCATGCCCCACCGCCCAACGGCAATACGTCACGAGCCAAGGGCAATACGTCACGAGATGGCACGTGATAAATTAACGCACACCGCCGGATGGCCGGCCACCGCTGGGCACCGCAGCGCAGTTATGGAGGCGCGTGGTGGGCGGGACTCGATCATTCTCGAATCCGGGCGTGCCGGCTCCGGCGCCGCCGATCTCGTGGGTGAGGAGACAGGATGGCCACCAGCGGTAGCGTGACGATCACGGAAGCCGACTACCTGCGCATCATTATTCACGGCACGACCGCGTTCGAACTGTTGCGCACCGGACTCGAGTTCGACCTCTTCGAGAAGCTGGAAGCCGAGGGCGGGTTGACCGTCGAGCAGACGGCTGCCGCGATCGGGGTCGAGCCGCAGCCGGCACGCATTCTCCTGCTCGGTCTGGCCAGCCTGAAGTTGCTGGACAAGCAGGGCGACAAGTACGTCAACACGCCGATCATCCGGCGCAAGGTGCTGCGTTCCGGCGAGCGGTTCCTCGGTCCGCTGATCGACATCCAGGCAAAGATCATCAACGCCAGCCTGGTCGATTTCGCTGAGTCGATGCGCCAGAACACCAATGTGGGCCTGCGGCACATCGAGGGGCCCGGCACCACGCTCTACGAGCGGTTGACCGCGACCCCGGATCTTCAGCACGTGTTCTACGACAACATGGGCGACGCCTCGGAGAAGGCGTTCAGCCAGTTCCTGAGTCACTACGACTTCACCGGCATCCGCCACGTGATCGACATCGGCGGCGGCGACGGCACCAACAGCATCGAGCTGGCCAGCCGGTACCCGGAGCTGGAAGTCACCGTGTTCGACCAGGAGACGGTGACCGAACTCGCCGCGGAACGCATCGAGGACCCGGACCTGCGCAAGCGCGTGCACTTCCACGCGGGTGACCTGTTCCGTGACTCGCTGCCCGAGGGCGCGGACGCGATCCTGTTCTTCCACATCTTCGAGATCTGGTCGCTGGAGCGCAACACCGAACTGCTGCGCAAATGCTATGACGCGCTGCCCGAGGGCGGGGTCGTGCTGGTCTACAACTTCACCTGCAACGACGAGAGCACCGGGCCGATGAGCGCGGGTCTGGTCTCGCCGTACTTCCTCACTCTCGCCTCCGGCGAGGGCATGACCTACTCGGCCGAGGAAATGGAACGGTCCGTGCTGGACGCGGGTTTCTCGCGGGTCGACCGCTATTCGAACCTCGGTTTCAGTCACGCCCTCGTCGTGGGGCACAAGTAAGGGTCGAATCCGCGCGTTGCCGTTACTGCGCGCGGCCCGGTCGGGCCGCGCGCGGCGAAGGAGGGTTGATGAACTGCCCCGAGCCCATCGCCATCATCGGGATGGCCTGCCGATTCGCTGCGGGAATCGACTCGCCTGAGTCGTTCTGGACCCTCCTTCGGGAGGGCGGCGACACCATCGGCGAACTTCCGGCGGACCGGTGGGAGTGGCACGCGGCGCAGGGTCGTGAGCACGCCGCGGCGGTGCGCGGGGCGACCAAGTACGGCGCGTTCCTCGATGACGTGAAGGGGTTCGACGCCGATTTCTTCGACGTCACCCCGCGGGAGGCCGCGCTGATGGACCCGCAACAGCGCATCACCCTGGAACTGGCCTGGGAGGCGCTGGAACACGCCGGCATCGTGCCGAAGTCGCTGGCACACGGCGATGCCGGCGTGTTCATGGGGGTCGGCGCGGACGACTACGGTCGGCGCCTGCTGGAGGACCTGCCGAGGATCGAGGCGTGGACCGGGATCGGCAGTTCCTACTGCGCGGTGGCCAACCGGGTCTCCTACTCGCTGGACCTGCGCGGCCCGAGCGTCGTGGTGGACACCGCATGTTCCTCCTCGCTGGTCGCCATCCACCTGGCCAGTCAGGCGCTGCGCGCCGGGGAGTGCCCGATCGCCCTCGCCGGCGGGATTCTGGTGATGGCGGGGCCGGGACTGTCCCTGGTGCTGGACGCGGCGGGGGCGACCTCGCCGGACGGTCGGTGCAAGTCCTTCGACGCGAGCGCGGACGGCTACGGCCGAGGCGAGGGCGGCGGGGTCGTCGTGCTCAAGCGGCTGGCCGACGCGCGGCGGGACGGGGACCGGGTGCTCGCGGTGATCCGGGGCAGCGCGGTGCACCAGGACGGCAAGACCAACGGGATCATGGCACCCAACGGCGATGCTCAGGCGCACCTGATGCGGCGCGCGTACGAGGCGGCCGGGATCGACCCGGCCACGGTGGGCTACGTCGAGGCGCACGGCACCGGGACGCGGGTGGGCGACCCGCTGGAGGCGGGCGCGATGACCGAGGTGTTCGGCGCCGGGCGGCGTCCGGACCGGCCGTGTCTGATCGGGTCGGTGAAGCCGAACATCGGGCATCTGGAGGCCGGCGCCGGCATCGCCGGGGTGATCAAGACCGTGCTCGCGCTGCGGCACGCCGAGATTCCGCCAAGCCTGAACTTCCGCACGCCGAATCCGGCGATTCCCTGGGACACCTCGGGTCTTCGGGTGGTGACCGAGCCGACGCCGTGGCCCAGCGAGGACGGGCCGCGCCGGGCCGGGGTGTCCGGGTACGGATACGGCGGCACCATCGCGCACGTCATCCTGGAACAGGCGCCGGCGGAGGCCGACGGCGCGCATTTCGCCGACTTCGACTCCCGGCCCGCGCTCTACCCGCTGGCCGGGGCGAGCGCGCCCGCGGTGCGCAGCCAGGCCAGCCAGCTCGCGTCCTGGCTGCTGGAC
>CAJCJE010000752.1 GCA_903970565.1 Candidatus Melainabacteria bacterium
CCCAGCCCCGACCCGCGGTGCACACGGACTGGCTCACGCCCGGATAGTCGGCGCACGCCGGGCCGCCGATCTCGTTGTTGCCCGTTGTCACGTCGGTGAAGTCGCTCGACGGCGCGGCGTAGAGCGTGTTCGGGCCCTGCACCCCGGCGAGGTTGCCGGCACGCGCGTACAGGCCGGCAAGGTAGGGCGCGGAGGCGCTCGTGCCGCCGATCACCGTCCAGTCGACCGGGGTTCCGCTGCTCGGCGCGTCCGTGTCGTAGACGGCGACGCCGGTATTCGGATCGGCATCCGCCGACACGTCGGAGGCGGCGCGGTGGTTGGCGCAGTCCCTGGTCACGGCGGCGGGCTGGCCGTCGGCGGCGGGGAAGATCGTCTCGCAGCCGCTGCCCGCGAGTTCCCACGCGCTCACCTTCCCCGGCGCGGTCAGGCTCACCCCACCGGCGCTGATCACGCTCGGCAGGTCGGACGGCCAGTTCTGGTGGATGCCGCCGTTGAAACCGTCGTCACCGGTGGACGCGGTGATCGCGACCCCTGGCTGCGTCAGCGACGTCAGGATCGAACCGCGCGTGTTCGTCACGTCCGGGGTGTAGCCGTAGCTCATGCTCACCGAGGAGGCGCCGTCGTGCACCGCGCGGTCGACCGCGGTCGCGAAGTCGCCCGTGGTCACGTCGTTGTCGTCCTCGCCGTCCTGCCACGGCACCGAGATCTCCAGCAGCGTGCAGGTAGGACACGCCGCCGAGGCCATGTCCACGTCGAGCGAGGTCTCCTCGGCCAGTTCCTCCTCCAGGTACTCGCCGGCCGGACTCGTCTGCGGGGCCGGCTGCGCGCCGCCGGTGTAGTTCTCCAGGCGCAGACAGCCGTTCGCGGTCCTACACGCGGGCAGCCCGAACGCGGCGCGGTAGGTCGCGAGGTCGGCGGCGAGGGTGTCGTCGACGCCCGCGTCGATGATCGCGATCGTGCGGGTGCTCGTCGACGTGGCCGGCAGGTGGTAGGCGGTGGCCAGTTCGGTGGGGGAATAGCCGGCCGGCGCCGTCGTGCTCAGCGGGGTCTGACCACCCGGCGCGGTCGTGACGATCTCGCCGTCACAGTGCGGGCACACCGCCCTGGTGCCGTGCGTTGCCAGCAGCGTCCCGGCCAGGACCTCCTGGTGCAGTCCGGCGGCGAGAGCCGCGTTGTTCCCCGGCGGCGCCGCCGCCACGGCATCGACGGGACAGGCCAGTCCGCACAGCAGGACGGCAAGGGCGGGTAATGGCGTGAAACGGCGCAGGGCACGCCGAAAAAGGGCAGCGGTCATCAGCGTGGGAACTCCGATTCAGGACGCGATCGAATGCCGGTTGGCACCTGCGCCGGCGCATTTTCGCCTGCGGCACCAATGGGTCTCGGACCAATCTAGCGCCGGGCGAACCGGAAGCAGTTCAACGTGATCCAGCCAACAACGAAGCAACCTCGGGCGCCGATAAAACCAGCTATAAATCGTTGACCGGCCGACAATATGCTGACCAGCGATGATTCCGCGGTATTGATTTGCCGCAGGTAAAGAGCGCGCCGGCATTTATGGCGCAAACGCGACGCCTCCCGCTGGGGATTCTCCGAGCAGGCCCGGTTCGTCTCTCGCGTATCGGTAGCGGCAAGCAGAGCCGGGCAGCTGGTGCGCCGTCGTTCCCGGTCGACGCGAATCGAACGAACCACGAACTGGTTAAGGTGAAGATAATTAACATTCATCGTGTGCCGCTGGCTGTTACCGTCAGCGGGTGACGGGTACCGACGTTGAGACCGGCCGCGACTTCGTGGACGAGATGAGCATCGTGATGGCACGGTCTCATGAACCGGATGTGTTGCAGGCCAAGGCACTCGCCTACCGACTGCGGCGGCTGGCGCACCGGCTGGAGACCGAGATCAAGCGCGAACTGGCCCCGCACGACATCGAACTGTGGGAGCTGGAACTGCTGGCCTGCCTGATCCGGGCCGAGCCGACGCATCAGCTCACCGCGGGCCGGCTGATGACGCAGTTGCAGCTGACCTCGGGCGCGGTGACCAACCGGGTCAGCCACCTGGAGCGCAAGGGCCTGGTGATCCGCGAACTCGCCCCGACCGATCGCCGTTCGGTGCTGGTCACGCTGACCGAGTCGGGCCGCGAGCGGGCCATGCACGTGTTCGACATCAAGACGCGGGCGGAGCACACGTTGCTCGACGCGCTGTCCACCGATCAGCAGCGTGCGGTCAACGATGCACTGCGCACGCTGCTGATCTCGTTGGAAGGCCCCGCCTGAGCCCGGCATCCCGCACCTCCGGGATCAATCCCGCATCTCTGGGTCAGCCGAGCCGGGCGACCGCGACGGCCAGCCAGTCAGCCAGCTCACCGGCCAGTTCGCCGGCGGTGGTCGCGGTGCTGGTGTGCGCCACGTAGCCGTCCGGGCGCACCAGCGCCGCGCTCGACCCGGCCCAGGCGGTACCCGCCGGATCGGCGGCCCGCACCTCCAACCGGGGTGTGGCCAGCGCGGCGAAGGTGTCCTCGCCGGTGAAATCCAGCAGTAGCAACCGATCCGGCCGCAACTGGCGCAGCAGCGCGCCACCGGGCAGCGACAGCTCCGGCGCCCGGCCGCCGACCAGCGGCGGCGCGCCGGCCGGCTGCGGGTAGGTCAGGTCGAGGCCGGAGAGCCAGCCGCGCAACTCCGCCGCGACGGACTCCTGCGTGAGCAGGTCGCTGAACAACTCGCGCAACGCCTCCCCGGCGGCGGTGAAGTTGTGCATGAGCGCGTCCTGCGCCAGCGTGTTGCCGGCCAACCGCTCCCCGACCACCCGGCGCTCCTCGTCGTAGCCGGCGCGGCCGTCCAGGACCACGGCGGGCGCCCAGCCCTGGATCTCGGCGGCCAGTTTCCAGGCCAGGTTGGCGGCATCCTGGACACCGACGTTGAGGCCCTGGCCACCGGCCGGCAAGTGGACGTGCGCGGCATCCCCGGCCAG
>CAJCJE010000753.1 GCA_903970565.1 Candidatus Melainabacteria bacterium
GAAGACGGCCTGTTTGACACGCACGATCGTCAGTGCCGTCGTCAGGCCACGACAGTCGATCGTGACCGGGGATACTTCCATACGTCACTTCCAGATCTTCGTCACGGACTCGTCGGTGGTGTCGTGCTGGTGGCCGACGTCCGCTTCGCGGGCCGGCCGGCCGCGCTAGCGGATCACGTCGGCCCGCAGGTCGTTCTCGGCCCGGTCGAGCGACGCCGCCAGGATGTCCACGATCCGATCGATTTCCTCGGTGGTCACGACCAGGGGTGGCGAGAGGATGCACAGGTTCTCGTAGGGCCGAACCAGTAGTCCGGCTGACTCGCAGTGCGCGTCGACGCGCCGGGCCAGTGCCTGGTTGCGCGCCGTGGGACCGTTCTCGCCCGGAACGTGGCACTCGACGCAGGCCATGAGATGGTCCCCGCGGACGGCCGCCACGATCGGCGACCGGCGCAGTTCGCGCAGCCGCTGGATGAAGTAGGGACCGACCTCTCGCACATGGCCGCAGATGTCCTCGCGGGTCATCACCTCGATGTTCGCGATGGCCGTCGCACAGGCAACCGGATGACCGGAGTAGGTGAAACCGTTGGAGAACACCGGTTTGGCCGGATCGGCGGTCCTGACCAGGCTGTCGGCGACCCGATCGGACACCAGCACCGCGCCGAGCGGCTGGTAGCCGGAGGTCAGGCCCTTGGCCGTGACGATCATGTCCGGCACGATGCCGAACCTCGACTCGGAGGCGAAGAAGTGGCCAAGGCGACCGAATCCGGTGACCACCTCGTCGGAGATGTAGAGAATGTCGTGGCGTCGGCACAGTTCGAGGACGGCCCGGTGGTATCCGGGCGGCGGGACGAGCACCCCGCCGGAGGCCAGCACCGGCTCGGCGACGAAACAGGCAATCTTCTCGGCACCGATCTGCTCGATGGCGGCGGCCATGCCCGCGACGAGGCCGTCGAGCCGCTCCCGCGCCGACACCGGCGAGTTGTCCGGGTCGTAGACGGGATTCTCCAGGTGGTGCACCCAGCCGCTCTCGTAGTGAAACGCGGTCCGGTCCGCCTCCTTCCCCGACAGCGAGGCCGTGAGATAGGTGCCGCCGTGATAAGCGTTGACGCGAGAGAGGACATGGTGCTTTTCCGGCCTGCCCCTGGCCGCGTGGTAGTAGTGCGCGATGCGGACGGCGGACTCCACGGCGGTCGAGCCACCGGTGGTGAACTGGACGCGGTTGAGGTCACCGGGAGACAGTTCGGCCAGCATCGCGGCCAGCCGGGCGGCGGGCTCGCTGGAGATGTCCCCGAAGGGCGTGAAGTACGCCATCCTGCGGGCCTGCTGCTGCATCGCGTCGACAAGTTCCTCGCGCCCGTAGCCCACGGTGACGCACCACATGCCGCCGATGGCGTCGAGGTAGGTCCGTCCCCGGCTGTCGCGGACCTCGACGCCCCTGGCCCGCGAGATGATCAGGGACTTCTGGATGCCGAGGGTGGACAGGTCGGCCCACGGGTGCAGGACGTGGCGCGCGTCCTGGGCAACGAGATCGTCGTGCGCAGGCGAGCCGATCCGGTTGGTGGTGTTGTCGTGGCGCACGGTCTCCACCTTTCTTCGGTCGAAGCCGACCGTCATGGCCGAGCGAACGGTCCGATCAGGACGATCCGAGGGCCGACCTGAGCTGATCGTGTGCCTTGGTGAGTTCACTCGACCGGTACATCGCCGCGTAGTCCGCGAGGGTCGGGTAGTCGGCCGCCGCTTCCTGGTCCAGCGCCTCGACGAACCCGCCGCCCTGGATGTCGTCCAGGATTCGGCGACCCTTGTCACGCACGTCCTGCCCGAGCAGCGTGCCGAGATAGCGCTCGACGCCGAACCGACACGTCGGCGAGCCCTGCTGCTCGATGACCTCGTAGAGGCCGATGGTGGCCGCTTCGACCATCATCTCGCCCATCTCTCCCGAGGCGTACATGTCCAGCAGCGCGGGCACCGGCTCGTAGTCGGCCTCCGCCAGCAGTTCGAAAGCCATCCGGAACCCGTCGATCAGCAGCGGGGTGAGGAACTGCTCCTGGAAC
This sequence comes from Candidatus Melainabacteria bacterium, assembly GCA_903970565.1. Classification (GTDB taxonomy): domain Bacteria; phylum Actinomycetota; class Actinomycetes; order Mycobacteriales; family Pseudonocardiaceae; genus CAJCJE01. The sequence continues at coordinate 2,052 of CAJCJE010000753.1, forward strand.
AGGTCCAGTTCCGTCTCGGTGACATGCGAGACCGGCATGACGCCGTAGCGGGTGAAACCGACGGCCTGCGCGATCGCCAGCACGCGGTGCAGGGCCCGGCCGGAGACGTCACTGATGACATCGAGGAAGGACAGGACTCCCGAGCCCTCCAGATAGCGCTGCCGGATCGGCTTGCCGAACATCTTCGGCGCGAGCAGGGCCACGTCGACCCCGGACGGCGGGGTGATCCGGCCGAACCGGACGGAGAAGCCGTGGGCAATCACGAACAGGTCGCCGTCGCGCAGGTGGGGCGCGATGTGCTCGGCGAAGACCTCCGGATGCGCGTCGTCCGGGATCAGCAGGATGATGATCGACGCGGCCGAGGCTGCCTCCGCGATCGACCGGACGTCGAAGGCGTCCGCGAGTGCGGCCTGCCGAAACTCGTCGTCGCGGTTGCCGACGACGAGCCGGACGCCGCTGTCGCGGAGGTTCGCGGCGAATGCCTTGCCCTGCACGCCGTAACCGATGACGGCTACGGTTTCGCCCTCGATGTGACGCGGGCTCGCGTCCTTGTCGAAATACATGGGTGCCACCTCCCGGAGATGCGGTTGTGCGCGGTCACTCGATTCCACCTGCGTTGGGTACGCCGACGGCGTCATCCGGCCGGTGGTCACGTGGCCGGTCGCGCAGATCGCAATAGGCCATGTTCGTGGTGTACGCCTGTTCGAAACGGTCCCACTCCCGCAGCCGCCGGTCGGCGTCCCAGCCCAGCAGCGTTCCCATCTCGGTGAGGATCAGGTCGAGCACGTCGAGGTCGAGGTCGCAGCGTCCGTCCTCGCCGAACACCACCGAGTCCCGGATCGCACCGGAGTTGAGCAGGTAGTCCGCGTAGCTGTAGGCCATCTGGTGCTCGACGTAGTGCTTCACCTTCGCGCGCAGGAACTCCCGGTCGCCCCGTGGGTGGTCGGTCCGGTGGATTGCGTACTGCTGCTCGTCTGCCACGGGCAGAAACTCCAACTGCTGGGTGGTGGATCGGTGCAGCCGCTTGATTCCCTTGCGCCCCAGCTCTTTCGCGATCGCGTCGCCGACCTCGCGGCCGGCCCAGCGGAACTCGGTGAGCTTGACGTTGATCAGGTCGTAGACGGTGCCCTCGCCGCACCGGCCGCGGTTGATCCGGAACATCCTGGAGATGTCGTTGACCGCGATCGTGCCGTTGTCGCTGGCAGCGAGCGGGCGGATACCGCAGAACACGTGGAAGATGTCCCGCCGGTCGATCTTCCAACGGTCCTCGACGAGTTCGTTGTAGGAGTGCAGCAACTCCTCGATCTCGTCCTCCATCGGCACGACGAGGTCGGGGTCGCGATGGGCCCGGTCGGTCGTGGTGCACTGGATGTACCAGATGCCGTTCTGGTGGAACGGGCGCAGATAGTGTTGCCGTTCGGGGTTGAGCGGCACCAGACCGACCCGCAGCCTCGGGTCACGTGACAGGCTCTCGTGGATGAACCGGTTCGTGGCCTCCAGGTGCGTACCACGTGAGTAGACAACGGAAGTACGCTCGTCCGGTTCGGCCGTCCGGTTGCGGACGCGATCCAGCCAGGGACCTGCCGCGTTGGTGATGGTGTGTGCCTTCACCGTCACCCGCTCGGGCAGTTGTTCGTCCTGGAAATTGCGGACCAGGGTCACCAGGAAGTGGCCGGTCCGGCCGTCCGGCCGCCACTCGTAGTTGTCCAGCTCGACGTGGCACATGGCCCGGATCGGGTACTCCTCGCTGCCCCGCCGGTAGGCGTCGCGGATCGCCTTGAGCACCAGGATCTTGTCGTTGCTCGCCTTGCCGTCCCAGTACTGGATGCCGCCGAGCACGCCGTCGGCGACCAGGTGCGGCAGCGTGCGGTGCAGGGACCTGCCGTCGAGGAACAGCTTGACCCGGCCGAACCTCGGGGACAGCCGGCACCAGGCCCAGATCGTGGTGAACAGGTCGTAGAGGGTGATGCCGAAGAACACCGCCCACTTCTTCTCCGGACTGTCCTGGTAGACGAACACCACGTTCGGGATCTCCTCGACGGTGTTGCCCGTCGTCTCGATGAGAATCTTCCGCTCGCGGGTGCCGTACCAGACGAGCTTGAGGTCGAGCCACGCCGAGTGGAGATTCTCGGCGAACGTCTGGTTGATCTTGGGGTCCTTGCGCAACCCGAAGGCGAGCAGTATGCGGTGGAAACTCATCCTCAGGTAGCGGATTCCGGGATGGATCGCCTTGCCGGTCTTGCTCGACGTCTCGCCGCCGAAGGGACCTCGGTCCAGGAGGATCGCGCTGCCGTTGCCCCGGGACGCGATGTCCCGCAACACGCCCGCGCCCGCCGCGCCGCCTCCGACGACCACGGTGTCATAGATGACCTCCGGTCCGCGCCGTGACTCCTCGACCAGTTCCCGGAACTGTCGGGCAACGTCCGTCATGGCGAACGTCGGTGTGATCGACGGGTTCGCGGATGGGGTGTCCCGAGTCTGCGTCACGATGCCCGATCTCCTCTGTGTACGGCGATCATTCGATGGTTCGTGTCCCGCCAGGAGCGAAAGGTGACCGCCCGGTTGACGGGGATCGGCGAGACGGTCTGCCAGTCCCAGGCCCGCTCGATCATGTAGGCCATGAAGGAGCGGATGTTCTCGCGGCCCATGCCCGGTCTGCCCCGGCGCTGCTCGATGAGGCGTTCCTGCGCCTCGCGTTCCCGCACCATCTGCTCGAACGAGGGCCAGTCGAACGCCCAGAGCGCGTCCATCCGGTCGAAGACCGGTCGCCACAGCCGCAGGTGCTCGGCCACTCGGCGGCCAAGGCCCTCCGGCACCCGGGCCGGGTCGATGTCGGTGTCCGCCCCGGCGAACCACAGGTCGAACAGCAGCACGCCGACCCTGCCACGCACCTCGTAGTACCGGTCGGGACCGCTGGGCTGGTCGTCGATCCGCTTGTCGAAGTTGCCCATCCGCACCACCGACTCGGCGGTACCGTGCTCCAACTCGGCCAGGTTGCGCAGCAGCCAGTCGAGGTGGTGGGTGCCGGGCAGCGAGCGGTTGGACACGCCGGGTACGCCGGGGTCGTAACCGAGTGGGCGCAACCGCTCCCGTTCGGCCCGGCCGAGGTACCAGTCGTCGCCGCTGCGGGCGATCGCCCGGCCCTCGGTGGCGGTGTCGAGGAGGTGGTTGAGCACGACGGTCAGCGCGGTGGTCAGCACGGTCTTGCCAGCACCGGGACTGCCGTTGAAGCCCATCAGGAACAGTCCGTCCCCTCGGTGCCCGCGCTTCTGGCGCGCGATCCACTGGCCCAGCGGCAGGTAGAACTGCCACAGGTCGACCACGGGCACGTGGCCGGGGTCGGTGTCCGGGAAATAATTACCCCACCACTCGGAGAAGGCCGGCCACAGATTCGTCATCACCCGAAGCTGCTCCAGCACGGATTCGCCGCCCTGGGCGAAGGCGGCCTGGATCGGGTCCGCCCGTGCCGTCTCCGACAGCATCCGCACCTCGGCCGCGCTCGGCGAACCTCCTCCCACGATCTCCCGCAGTACCGGGCCGAGGTGTCGGGCCACCGCATCCTGGTGGTGTCCGCAGACCACACCGAACCGCTCGTGATCGGTCTGCTGGAGTTCGCGCAACGCGCCGTAGGCCGTCGCGGACAACAGCAGCGGCGGCGCGTCGAGACTCGGCTCGTGCCTGCTCCACCGCTCGATCTCCCGCACGACCGCACCGAGGTCGGGTTCGGCGGTCGCGCTCCGCGCGATCGCCTGCGCGGGGAGCACGCCCGCGCTTCCGTCCGCGCCCGTCATCGGGCACCCGACAGGAGGGCGTGCAGTTCGGCCAGGCGCAGGTCGGGCCTGGCGATCGCGGCCAACGGCACGTCCCGACCGAACCGCCGGGCGAAATCTCCCCGCAGCCGCACGAAATCCAGCGAGTCGAGGCCGAGTTCGGCAAGGGGTTTCGCCTCGTCCCAGCGGGGTACGTAGCCGCGCAGGAACGACTGGACGCCGTCGTCGCCGTCACCCGCCGGCTCGGTATTCGCCGGACGGGGCTGGGGGGCCGGACGCTCACCCGGCGCGCTGGAGGTGAGTTCACGCAGCAGCGGCAGGTCACACCACGGTTGCCGATTCCGGTCCAGGTCGAACACGGCGAAGTGCCGCGCGGGAGGGTCCGGGGACAGCAGCCGTGCCACGATTCGACCGAGCACGTTCAGCGCGACCCCGGAGGGCAGTGGCGTCTCCCCACCCGCGCGAGCCGCCGACAGCGCGCCGGCAGCGCGGGCGGCCATGCCCACCTCGCCCCAGGTGCCCCAGTCGATGGCGGCCACGCGCGGCCCGCCGACAGGCGCCGACCAGGTCGCGTAGGCATCCATCCATGCATTCGCCGCCGCGTAGTTGCCCTGTCCGGCCGCTCCGAGCAGGGCGCTGGTGGAGGAGAACGCGGCGAGCCACGGCGCGCCGGTCATGGTCCCCAGCTCGACCAGACCGGAAAGCGCGAGTTTCGGGGCCAGCACGGCGTCGAAGCGGGCGGCCGTCAGGTTGCTCAGGACGCCGTCGTCCAGGGTGCCGGCAAGGTGGAGGATACCGGCGAGCGGTCCGGTCCGGTCGGCGACCGCGGCCACGTCGAGTCGGCCGGTGAAATCCAGCGGCAGGAACCGGACGCCCTCGCGCAACTCCGCCGGAGCACGGCGACCGGTCACGATCACCTTGCCGGGGTCGACACCCTGGTGATGGAGGAGCCAGTCGGTGACGGCGCGGCCGATACCGCCGGTGCCACCGGTCACCAGGTAGCTCCCGTCGGCGGTGCCCAGCACACCGGGCGGCAGTTGCGGCGAGACGACGGGCAGCAGCCGTGCCGCGAGCAGGCGGCCCTCGCGCAGCAGCAGGTCGGTCTCGTTCGGACAGCGGCCTGCTGCTACGAGCAGCCGATCGACCCACTCCGCTCCGGCCGGCCATTCGGATACGTGCACCCGCCGCAGGGTCAGCCGCGGATGCTCGTGGGCAAGCACGCGGGTCAGGCCCGTGGCCAGACCGCTCTCGGCCCGAGCGGGCAGAACCAGGATCAGCTCGCCCGGCGCATCGTTGTCCACAAGGGACTTGAGCAGCTCCAGCAGCCGTGTGCACCGCGCGTTCGGCGACACCTCCGCCGACAGTCGGCACCGGAGCGCGGCACGAGAGTCAGGACCACGGAGGTGATCGCGCAGGAAACGCGCGGACCCGGTCAGGCCCGCCTCGTCGAGGTCGATCCACGGGATCGCGCCGGACCCGCCTGGCGATCCGGCGGGCACCCACCGGATCTCGTGCAGGCTCCTGGCAGCCACGTCGGTGTCCGGCGTGAGCCGTTCGAGGAACGGCACGATCCGCGCCAGCACCTCATCGCGCCGCAACAGCATGAACTCGTGCGCGCCCGCGTGTTGGCACACCTCGACGATCGGGCTGCCGGTGACCGCTGCCCACTCCGGTGCCGCCGTGGCGGAGAACGACGGGTCGTCCGTGCCGCAGTGCACCTGGATCGGGCAGTCGACAACCCGCGTGCCGCCGCGTTTCCCGCGTTCGGTGACCCGCAGCGCCGACCGGGCGTCGAAGCCGAGATCGGCGTGCAGGACCGGCAGCACCTCCTGCCGCCATCCGG
>CAJCJE010000754.1 GCA_903970565.1 Candidatus Melainabacteria bacterium
GCCGTGCTGATCGCCGCGTTCCGCTTCCTGCACCTGCCCAGCGGCTGGCTGCTGGTTCCGTTGGGCTACTCGGCGGTCTCCACCGTGCTGTTCTTCGCGATGACGCTCAACGATCAGCTGCGGCGCAACTTCCGCTCGAACGGTCCGACAAACCAGCCGGCCGTGTCGGCCTCGGCCCCTCGGCCCTCCGCCCTCCGGTCGTTGTTGGTGATACCCACCGACTACGGCCTGTTCTGCCTGGTTTTTCTGCTCTGGGGATTCCGCGACGTGTACGCGGTGATCTACGGCCTGCTGTTCCTCGCCAACGCGGCATTCCTCGCCCTGGCGATGCGGAAATGGTTCGGGGATATGCGCACGCTCGGCAAACGGGAGACAGCATGACCGTCATCGGCTACGCGCCGGGTGTCTACGACCTCTTTCATGTCGGACACCTCAACATTCTCACCAGGGCCGCGGAGTGCTGCGACCACCTGATCGCCGGGGTGGTCACCGACGACGTGGTGATGCGGGCGAAGAACAAGGCCCCGGTCGTGCCGCTGGCCGAACGGCTGGCGATCGTGCGCAGCGTCCGCTACGTCGACGAGGCGGTGCCCGATCCGTTCGTGGACAAGTTCCAGATGTGGCCCCGGTTGAAGTTCGACGTGCTGTTCAAGGGGGATGACTGGCGGGGTACTGAAAAAGGTGACGCTCTGGAGGCTCAGCTTGCCGAGGTCGGGGCGCGCGTTGTTTACTTCCCGTACACCCTGCACACCTCCAGCACCCTGTTGCGAAAGATGATCTTGATGTCGTCCTAGTGGGGTGGAAGGAAAGGCCGGTGCGGATGATGATCCGGATGACGGGTGCCCTGATCCTCAGCATCGTGCTGTTTCTGACCACTGGTACGGCTACCAACGATCCGGCCGCGGTGAGCCGGGTCAGCGCCAGCAACTTACCGGTGACCATCACGGCGTATCCGATTCCCGTCGGCGCGGTCTTCGTCGCGGGGAACGGCTCGGACACAGCCGCCGGCACCTTGACATCGCCGCTGGCCACCGTGGCCGCCGCGATCAGCAAGGCACCGGCCGGTGGCACCGTGGTGATCCGGGGTGGTACCTACCGGCAGACCGTCGGCACGGTGACCAAGCGGATCACCATCCAGCCCTACCCCGGTGAGCGGGTCTTCCTCAAGGGCACCCAGGTGGTGACCGGCTGGACCCAGGTCGGCAACACCTGGCGGCACGCGGGCTGGGACGTGACGCTCTGCCACAGCTGTTACGACAAGGACATCATCGACCAGAACTATCCGTACGCCGGATGGCCGGACATGGCGTTCCTGGACAACATGCCGCTGACGGAGGTCGGCAGCACCGCCGCGGTGGTACCCGGCACGTTCTTCGTCGACCAGGCCAGCCACACGCTGATCCTCGGTGACGACCCGAACGGCAGGATCGTCGAGGCGACCGCCTTCGACCGGCTCCTCCAGTTCGATCCGGGCTCCGAGGGCAGCGTGCTGCGCGGTATCAGCGTCTCCGAGTACGCGTCGAACCAGGACTACGGCAACCACGGTGCGATGGTGGTGGACAACGCGTCCGGGGTGACGCTGGAGAACGACACCTTCGCCTTCTCCGCCTCCGCCGGCGCTGCGGTCTTCCAGCCCGGTTCGACCGTCACCGGCAGCATCCTGATCGACAACGGTCTGGTCGGTCTCGTGGCCAACCGCGCGGACGGACTGCGGTTGACCGGCGACACGTTCAGCAGCAACAACCAGCGGCACTTCGCCCTCAGCGGCGACGCGATCGGTGCCGCCGGCGCCAAGGTGACCAGGACCAGGGCCGCCTACGTCGCCGACAACTACTTCACCGGGAACATCGGCACCGGCTGGTGGTGCGACCTCGGCTGCACCGACGCCACCGTGGTGCGCAACGTGGCCACCGGGAACCTGGTCAACGGCCTGTTCTACGAGGTGTCCTCGGGCGCGCTGTTCGCCTCCAACGTGATCGCCGGCAACCAGGTCTACGGGCTGAAGCTCTCCAGCGCCGACCATGTGCAGGTCTACAACAACACCTTCGACGGCAACGGCGTCGCCGAACTGAGTCTCTACAACGACCCCCGGTCCGTGAGCAGCGACTCCTACAGCCAGCAGCTCGGCCTGCCCTGGGTCACCACGAACACCGTGCTGGTCAACAACTTCTACGCCGAGCCCAACCCGGACCACCCGATCATCGTCTCGGCCGACTACAAGACCACCTCGCACGCCGGCCCGTTCGTGTCCGAGTCCGACGGCAACGCCTACCTCCGCGCCGCTGGCTCGTCGGACACCCCGCTGGTGTACTGGGATGTCCAGGTCGGCACGATCGCGAACTATCCGAGCCTGGCCGCGTTCGTCGCGGCGACCGGACAGGACAGGCACGGTCTCGCCGCGACCCTCGGCGCCGTGCTGCCGTTCGTCGACCCGAGCAAGTCGAACTATCTGCTGATTCCCGGCGCGGTCGGTGTCGGCGCCGGCCAACCCCTGCCGGCCTCGGTCGCCGCAGCCATCGGCGTCCCGGCCCACGTCCACCCGAACATCGGCGTTCTGGCCGGCCCCGAACCCACCGGCTGACCCAACCAGCTTCTTCGCACCGACCACGATGATGGCCGGCCCGTGCCAGATTGTGCCCGGCGGGCGACGCCGCGCCGATCAGCCCTGGTTGGTCTTGGTTGATCAAGCCCCTGAAAGAAGAACAGACCCCCACCCAACCTCAGGGGGAGCGGCCCTGCTCCAGTCTACCGGTCTCACCCTTTCGGGCATAGGTGCTTCGGGTCGGTTGTGGATAGTTCCGGCCGATGTGGACAGTTTCGGACGTTTTCCTTTCGGGGCAGTACAATCCACCGTTTTCCGGGTGGGTGACCGGGTATGCGACGAGCCGGTGTACTCGACGCGCAGGGGTACTCGGCGTGCGGTGCGCGAAAGACGCAGGCGTGCGTGCAAATTTGGCGTGCGACGCACGAAAAGGCGTAGGCGTGCGTGCGCCGCAAGAAGAGGCTTATGTGGAAGGGTACGAAAAACTGGCCGTCGTTCCCGGCATGGAGCGCGGGAACGACGGCCAGTCATGTGCAGCCGGTGGAGCAGTGGCCGGTGGAGCAGCGGGCCGGTGGAGCAGTGCCAGTGGAGCAGCGGGGCCGACCCGGTCGCAACGGTCGCAACGGTCGCAACCGGGTCGGCCCCGAATCGATCAGCTGGTGCTGCTGCCGTGCGGGGAGCCTGCGGACGCGCCGTCCTCGTCGACTGCCTTGACCCAGTAACTGACGATGCCGGTCGGTGCCGAGGGGTCGACGTAGCTCATCGTCGGTTCGTTCCACCGCTGGGATGGCGTGTACGTCGAGTAGATCGGCCCCGAGGTGCCGTCACGGTAGAGGTAGTAGGTCAGGCCGGAGTTCTGCGCGTCCCAGGTGCTCTGCCAGCTCACCATGACCTGACCCTGTGCGTTGCGCACCACCGTCGGCGCCGCGAAGGGAACCTGCGGGCCGTTGTTGACCGCGCCGGGCACGCCGCGCGCGGCGAACCGGGCCAGGCTCTGCTGCGGTTGGCCGTTGACGTTGAGGAACTCGCCGCCGACGACGACGTAGGAGCCGTTCGCGTCGATCGACCACGGGCCGTTCTGCCAGTAGCTGTTGCTCGGGCCACCGTCGGTGTTGGGGTACCAGGGCAGCAGCAACGGAATCGGCGAGCCGACGCTCACGCCGTTGAAGTTGACCGTCGAGGTGGTCATGGCCTGGTCGCTCTCGGCGATCAGCCGCTGGTACTTGCCGGGAATATTGGACGGAATACCGAGCGGGTCGCATTCGTGGGTGTGCGAGACGCTGTAGATCACGCCGTCGCTCACCACGACCGCCTGGGTGTCGCCGTAGCAGCCGTCGTACCAGTTCGTGCTGCCGGTGGCGATGTCGATCGAGGATCGGCCCTCGAACCTGGTCGCGCCGTCGCCGTAGTTGTAGGCGCCGATGATCGCGTTGCCCTCGCCGTCCGACTCGATGTCGGTGACCACGCTGACCGTGCCGGGTAGGTCGACCGTCCACGGGCTGGAGTTGAGGCCGGTGGTCGCGTCGACCGACATGATGCCTCGGTCGAACGAGCTGTTGACGTTGTAGAAGTTGCCACCGACCAGGACCTTGCCCTGGTCGGGCGCGGCGAGGACGGCGAAGACTTCACCGTCGGCGGTCGGCGCCCACGGCAGGGTGGCGCCGGTGGTCGGGTCGACCGCGCCCAGTCGGGTGCGGGCGTCGCCGTTGATCGAGGTGAACCCGCCGCCGATGTA
>CAJCJE010000755.1 GCA_903970565.1 Candidatus Melainabacteria bacterium
AACGCCTTGTCGATCTGGACGGTGCTACCGGTCGCCTGAACGTAGATGTTGTTGGACGGCACCGCGCCGACGCTGAAACCGTCTGCACTCAACCAGTTACGCACCGAACTCACGGTCGCGTCGCTCGGCGCGAACCGCGCCTTGACCTGTGCCGGCGTGAGGTAGTTCTTGTAGCTGGCACTGTTCGGGTTGGACACCGACGCGGCGTAGGCCTCGGCGGCTGCCTCGTTGGGCGTGTTGAGGTACACCCGGAAGCTGACCTGGGCGGCGGCCGAGGTGGTGGCCACCTTCGCCTGCGGCGTCGCCCAGGCGGGGTGGGACTGCGGGATCGCACTGCTGCCGGTGGTGGCTGCCGCCGGTAGTGCCGAGGCGAGCCCTCCAGCCACGGCTAGCGCGATGAATAATGCAGGGGTTTTTCGCACAGCAGGGTTCCTCTTCGTTCCGGCCGACCCGGTCGTCGGCTATCTCCGCAATCTAAGGTGCAATTCAGCCTGCCGGAAGGAAAATCTCAGCTAAATTTTCTTTAGCTACTCTGGGTATCAGTGCCGAACGGGGGCGACGGGAAAACAGTCGCACCGAAATCACCCGTCTGCCGGGTAACACGGCGGTTTCGAACACTGCCCGGCCGGGTTCCCCGACATGCCGATGACCATGCGAATCATGCGGCGCACGAACATGTCGCACGCTGGTCGCACGCTGGTCGCGGACCTGCTGCCGAGCCACAACGTAGCGGCGCGGCATTCCACCGAGGAAGATCAGCTCTTGTTACGATTTGGTATAGCTACACCGAGTTACCCGATGACTGCGCACACCAGGAGGTCCGAATGGGCGAATTGGCTGGGGCACTGCGAGCCATTCCGGTCTTCACCCGGCTGCCGGCGGCTTTCGATCCCGCGACGGTGCCGGCCGATCCGCGATCCCTGTTCGTCGAGTGGCTGACCGAGGCCATCGCCGAGGGCGTACCGGAACCCCACGCGATGGTCCTGTCGACGGTAGATACCCACGGCCAACCGGACGCCCGCACCCTGATCCTCAAGGATGTCGACGAGCACGGCTGGTGGTTCGCCGGCAGCTCGTCCAGTCCGAAAGGGACTCAGCTGGCCGCGACCCCGGCCGCCGCGCTGACCCTCTACTGGCCCGGCGTCGGCCGGCAGATCCGGGTGCGCGGCACGGTCGAACCCGGTGACCCGGCGCAGAGCGCGCGGGACTTCCTGGCGCGAGCGCCGGGTGGTCGCGCCGAGGCGCTCGTCGGCCGGCAGAGCCAACCACTGGCCGGGGCCGCCGAACTACGTACCGCGTTCGAGTCGGCGAAGGCACGGGTGGCCAACGATCCGGAGTTGGTCGCACCGGACTGGACCCGGTATCTGCTGCGGCCGACCGAGATCCAGTTCTTCCAGGGCGACCGGGAGCGTCAGCACGTCCGGATCGGCTATCGGTGCACTGAGGACGGTTGGGCGCACACTCTGCTGTGGCCCTGATCCGTAACACTCGCGCCCGGCGGCAGCGCGCACACGGTGATCTGCTACATCGACCCGAACAGCACGGAAACCGGGCCTGGGCAGGCGTCCTGCTCAGGCCCGGCCGGAGTTCCCGTTCGGACGCACCGTTTCGGGAGTCCTCTTCGGATGGTCTCCTCAGACGCCGAGGTCGCGGGCGATGAGCATCTTCTGCACCTCGCTGGTGCCCTCGCCGATCTCCAGGATCTTCGCGTCCCGGTAGAACCGGCCGACCGGCGACTCGTTCATGAAGCCGTAGCCGCCGAAGATCTGGGTGGCGTCGCGGGCGTTGTCCATCGCCGCGTTGGAGGCGACCAGCTTGGCGATGGCCGCCTCGCGCTTGAACGGCTCACCGCGCAGCATCTTCGCGGCGGCCTCGTAGTAGGCCAGCCGCGCGGTGTGCGCCCGCACCTCCATGTCGGCGATCTTGAACTGGATGGCCTGGTAGTGGCCGATCAGCTGGCCGAAGGCCTCGCGTTCGTGCGCGTAGCGCAGGCATTCGTCCACGCAGCCCTGGGCGAGGCCGACGGAGAGGGCGGCGATGGCGACCCGTCCCTCGTCCAGAATGGACAGGAACTGGGCGTAGCCGCGACCGGGTTCACCGAGCAGGTTGCCGCCCGGCACGCGGACATCGGTGAAGGACAGCTCGTGGGTGTCGGAGCAGTTCCAGCCGACCTTCGAGTACTTCTTGCCCACCGCGAAGCCGGGGGTGCCGGCCGGCACGACGATGGCGGAGATCGACTTGCCGCCGTCCGGTTTGGTGCCGGTCACCGCGGTGACGGTGACCAGGGCGGTGATGTCGGTGCCGGAGTTGGTGATGAACGCCTTGGAGCCGTTGATGACCCAGTCGTCGCCGTCGCGGACGGCGGTGGTGCGGGTCGCGCTGGCGTCCGAGCCGCCGCCGGCTTCGGTGAGGCCGAAGGCGCCCAGAGCCTGCGCGGTACAGAGTTTCGGCAGCCATTCACGTTTCTGCGCCTCGGTGCCGAACCGGTGGATCGGCATCGCGCCCAGCGACACCCCGGCCTCCAGGGTGATCGCCACCGAGGAGTCCACCCTGGCCAGTTCCTCCAGGGCCAGGCACAGGGCGAAGTAGTCGCCGCCCATGCCACCGTGCTCCTCGTCGAAGGGCAGGCCGAACAGGCCCATCCGACCCATCTTCGCGACGATGTCGTAGGGGAACTCGCCTTTTTCGTAGAGTTCGCCGATGACCGGCGCGACCTCGTCGTGGGCGAACGCCTCGACGGTCTTGCGCAGTGCTTCGTAGTCCTCGCCGAGGCGGTTGTCGATCATTGTGGTTCCTCCGGGGTGATGAGGGCCAGTTTCTCCTCCAGCGCGACCTGTTGGCCGAGCCGGACGGGAAGTTCGGCGACGATTCCGTCGACCGGGGCGGTGATCGTGTGTTCCATCTTCATCGCTTCCACCACGAGCAGCGCCTGCCCGGCGCTGACCCGGTCGCCGGCGTGCACGCGCACCTCCAGCACGGTGCCGGGCATCGGTGAGGTGACGGGTCCGCCGGTGGCGGAGGCGATGTCGGTGCGGGCGGCGGTGAGGCGGTCGGTCTGGGTCAGCGCCCAGTTCCGGCCCTGCGCGCCGAGCCAGAGCACCGCGCCCTCCCGCGCGCAGGCGAAGCGGCGGGTGCGGCCGTCGAGGTCGAGCAGCAGGTCGGTGCCGACCAGCCGGGCACTCGCGGTGCGCGGCTGCCCGTCGCCGATGGTGACCTGCGCGTCGCCGGCCCGGCCGGTCAGCGAGATCTCCACCGGGGGCTGCCCGGCCGGGGTGATCGACCAGCGGACCGGGGCCGGCGCGCCGATCCGCCAACCGCCGGGAACCGTCCACGGGTCGACGGATTCGCCGGTCGGCTCCAGCGCCAGCGCACGTTCCAGCGCGGCGGCGACCAGGACCTCCTCCGGGAGTTCGGCAGTGGTGAGTTCGTCGAGGTGGCGGCCGATGAGTTCGGTGTCCAGCCGGCCGGCGCGCACCTGCTCGTTGGCGAGAAGTCGTTGCAGGAAGCCGATGTTGGTGGTCACGCCGAGCACGGTGACCGAGCGCAGGCCGGCGGACAGGCGGCGCAGCGCGGTGTCCCGGTCCGGGCCGTGCGCGATGTACTTGGCCAGCATCGGGTCGTAGTCGCTGCTGACCACCGCGCCGGGCAGCAGCGCGGAGTCCACCCGCAGACCGTCCGGTTCGGACAGTGCGAGGATGCGGCCACCGGTTGGCAGGAAGCCGCGTGCGGGGTCCTCGGCGTAGAGGCGCACCTCGATGGCGTGGCCGGTGAGGGTGATCTGGTCGGCCTCGATGCCCAGCGCCTCCCCCGCCGCCACCCGCAGCTGCTGTTCGACCAGGTCGAAACCGGTGATCAGCTCGGTGACCGGGTGCTCGACCTGGAGCCGGGTGTTCATCTCCATGAAGAAGAAGTCCTCGGGCGCGTCGGCGGAGACGATGTACTCGACCGTGCCGACGCCGACGTAGCCGACCGCCTTGGCCGCGTCGACCGCGGCCTGCCCCATCCGCTGCCGGATGGCCGCGCCGTCGGGCAGATCGGTCAGCAGCGGGGAGGGTGCCTCCTCGACGATCTTCTGGTGCCGGCGTTGCAGGCTGCACTCGCGTTCGCCGAGCGAGACCGCGTTGCCCCGCGCGTCGGCCAGTACCTGGATCTCGATATGCCGTGGCGAGCGGATGAACCGCTCCAGCAGCAGGGTGTCGTCGCCGAAGGAGGCGGCGGCCTCACGGCGCGCCGAGGTGATCGCGTCGGCCAACGCGGTCGGCGCGCCGACCTCACGCATCCCCTTGCCGCCGCCGCCCGCGGAGGGCTTGAGCAGCACCGGATAGCCGACCTCGGCGGCGGCCTCGGCCAGTTGCGCGTCGGTCATCCCGGCCTCGATCCGGCCCGGCACAACGGGAACCCCGGCCGCCGACACCATCCGCTTGGCCCGGATCTTGTCGCCCATCGACTCGATCGCCGAGGCCGGTGGCCCGATGAACACGATGCCGGCGGCCTCGCAGGCGGCGGCGAACGCGGCGTTCTCGGACAGGAAGCCGTAGCCGGGATGGATGGCCTGCGCGTCGGTTTCCGTCGCGGCGCGCAGAATCCGCTCGATCGACAGGTAGCTCTCGGCCGCCGCCGCCGGGCCGAGGCGCACCGCGACGTCGGCCTCCCGCACATGCCGGGCGTCGGCGTCGGCGTCGCTGTAGACGGCGACCGAGCGAATCCCCAGCCGCCGCAGGGTACTGATCACGCGGACGGCGATCTCACCCCGGTTGGCGATCAAGACGGTGTCGAACATACCTGCGCTCACATCTCATTCCTGACCAACGACGACGAACGATGACGGACGACCACGGACGACCTGGCCGGCGGGCGGGTCACACCTGGCCGGCTACATGCGGAAGACGCCGTAGCCGACCGGGTCCAGGGGCGCGTTCGCGGCGGCGGACAGGGCGAGGCCGAGCACGGTCCTGGTGTCGCGCGGGTCGATGACCCCGTCGTCCCACAGCCGCGCGGTGGAGTAGTAGGGATTGCCCTGGTCCTCGTACTGCTGGCGGATCGGCGCCTTGAACTCGTCCTCCTGCTCGGCCGACCATTCGGTGCCGCGCGCGTCGAACTGGTCGCGGCGGACGGTGGCCAGCACCGAGGCGGCCTGTTCGCCGCCCATCACCGAGATCCGGGCGTTGGGCCACATCCAGAGGAACCGGGGCGAGTAGGCCCGGCCGCACATCGAGTAGTTGCCGGCGCCGAAGGAACCACCGATGATCACGGTGAACTTCGGCACCCGAGCGCAGGCCACCGCGGTGACCATCTTCGCGCCGTGCTTGGCGATCCCGCCGGCCTCGTACTCCCGGCCGACCATGAAGCCGGTGATGTTCTGTAGGAACACCAGGGGGATCTTGCGCTGGTCGCACAGTTCGATGAAGTGCGCGCCCTTCATCGCCGACTCGGCGAACAGCACGCCGTTGTTGGCCACGATGCCGACCGGATGACCGTGCAGCCGGGCGAAGCCGGTGACCAGCGTCGCGCCGTAGGACTTCTTGAACTCGACGAACCGGCTGCCGTCGACGATCCGGCCGATCACCTCGCGCACGTCGTAGGGGGTCCGCGAGTCCGTCGGCACCACGCCGTAGAGCTGGTCCTCGGGCAGCGCCGGCACCTCGACGCGGGAGCGCCGCCAGGGCAGGTCGGCGCGCGGGCCGAGGGTGGCGACGATGGTGCGGACGATCTGGAGCGCGTGCGCGTCGTCCTCGGCGAGGTGGTCGGTGACCCCGGAGACGCGGGAGTGCAGGTCGCCGCCGCCGAGTTCCTCCGCGGTGACCACCTCTCCGGTCGCGGCCTTCACCAGCGGCGGGCCGCCGAGGAAGATCGTGCCCTGGCCGCGCACGATGACCGCCTCGTCGCTCATCGCCGGCACGTAGGCCCCGCCCGCGGTGCAGGAGCCGAGGACGGCCGCGATCTGCGGAATGCCCCTGGCGGACAGGGTGGCCTGGTTGAAGAAGATCCGGCCGAAGTGCTCACGGTCCGGGAAGACCTCGTCCTGGCGGGGCAGGAAGGCGCCGCCGGAGTCGACGAGGTAGAGGCACGGCAGGTGGTTGTGCAGCGCGACTTCCTGCGCGCGCAGATGCTTCTTGACCGTCATCGGGTAGTAGGTGCCGCCCTTGACGGTGGCGTCGTTGGCGACTACCACGCATTCCCGACCGGAGACCCGGCCCACTCCGGTGATCACCCCGGCCGAGGGGGCCTCGCCGTCGTACATGTCCTCGGCGGCCAGACCGGAGAGTTCCAGGAAGGGCGAACCGGGGTCCAGCAGCGCGTCCACCCGGTCGCGCGGCAGCAGTTTGCCCCGTTCGACATGCCGCTGCCTGGCCCGCTCCGGACCGCCCCGGCGGGCGGTGGCCAGCCGGGCGTGCAGGTCGTCGACCAGCGCGGCATGGGCCTTGGCGTTGCGCGCGAACGCCTCGCCGCTCGGATCGGCGCCGCTGCCCAGTACGGGCGCGACCAGTTGTTCAGCTACCTCGTCAACCACAGCTCACCAGCCTGGACCCGGTTCCGCCGCCAGGTTAGCGGTCGTTAACAACCATGTTAGCGCTCGCTAACAGGGACGTCCAGGCGAGCCGACCGACGCGGGTACCCGGTCACGGACACGACCGGGCCGGGCGATCGCCGCCCGGCCCGGTCGAGGTGATTTTCCTGAGGTGCTCAGCCGGTGATCGCTTCCAGGCTGGGCAGGTCGGCGTCGGCGTAGCCGTCGGCCGTCGGGTGGTAGGAGTCGGTGACGTCGCTGATGTCCACGCTGTTGAGCCAGGCGTCCGACGAGCAGATCTCGTGACCGGCGAAGGCGCTGCGCACGTCGTCGAAGGTGAAGTCGTACTTCTGCGCCTGGCCCTCGATGGTGGTGTCCAGCAGGTCCGCGCCGCCGTTGATCGCGCTGCGCTCGGTGTCGTCGAGACCGACCGAGCAGGAGCCGGGCACCTCGTAGAACTCGGGGTAGCCGACGATGATCACCTTGGCGTTCGGCGCATCACTCTTGATCTTGGAGTACAGCGTGTCCAGCAGGCCGGGCAGCGAGTTCTGGACGAAGGTCTCGGCGGAGCTGACCGCGTTGAGGCAGCCGGAGTCGCCGAAGATGGTGTCCTCGATGCAGGTCTCCATGACGCTGGAGAACCCGGCGTCGTTGCCGCCGATGTTCATCGTGATCAGGTTGGTGCTCGCGGACAGGCCGCCGAGCTGGGTGCTGAGCACGTCGGTCGTCTTCGCCCCGGAGCAGGCGGCGAAGTCGAAGTTGGACACGCTGTGCGAGGCATCCCACAGCGCCGCGTAGGACTCCGGGCTGCGGTCGCAACTACCGCTGTTGCTGTAGTAGTCGTCGGTGCCGACGCCAGCCGAGTATGAATCCCCCAGGGCTGCGTAGTTCACCGAGGTTGCCGCTGATGCCTTCGCTGCCGTAGTCGGCGCGATATTCAGCACGGA
>CAJCJE010000756.1 GCA_903970565.1 Candidatus Melainabacteria bacterium
GATCGCGCCGTCGCCGTCGCCGTCGTCGATCCGATAGTTGCGCCGCACCGCGAACCGCCCCGATTCGTCGAAGGCGATCCGGCCGGTGATCGGATTCAGGAAGTCGGGAATCTGCTGCCGGTAACCGTGGCCAGTACGAGACCGTTGCTGCGCAGGCTGAAGTCGCGGCCCTGCTCCTCCTGGCGCAGGTCGAGAGTGAAGGTGTCGCTCGCCGCGTCGTAGTGCGCGTCGGTCAGCGCGGTGTTGGTCAGCAGCCTGGTTCGGCACGGGCCGGCCAGGTTCTGGCTCACTTTTCACGGCACTCGCTCTTTCACGGCACTCGCGAGTCGGCACCGCGTACACGACATCGATCGGCCGTGGGGTGCGGTCCCGATCCTCGTCGAGGAGGTTGTCGAACTGTGCGCCCACGGCAAAGCGCCCCGCCGACAAGCAGACTGCCGGCGAGACGCGCTGTTCAACTGGCTGGTGCCGTTCGTCGCGCACGTATCCGCCGAAGCGAACCGGCTCTTGCCATTGCCGAGAACCGGACTGATCGACGGTCCACTGTGTTCGGTCAATGATCTACCGCGATGCGTTCCACCGCAACGACGTTGTTCGGCCGGTACGTGCCGACCTCACGACCTGTCGGACGTCGAGACGACCGGCGCCCAGCGCTTTACATCGGCTGTTGGTACTCCGACAGCAGTTCGGTCAGTTTCGGCCGGCTCAGCACCGGCCAGGTGATGGACGGTTCCGCTTGCAGGACAGCCGAATCGCCGCCTCGTACCGCAGCCACGAATTGGGCGACCACCCGTGGTTCCGGCAGGGTCGCGCCGCCGAGATAGCCGAGCACGGTGAAATCCTCGATCGTCCGGCCTTCGGTGGCCGCTGCCCATCCGCACCGCTCGTCCCAGAGCATGGCCAGGTCCACGCTCGGTCCACGCTGCGGCCACTCCAGGGCCAGGTACGCGGTCGCCGGTAAGTTCGAATCGATGGTGCAGGACTCCAACCCAACGCCGAGCGCGTCGGCGACAGCACCGAGATAGCCGACCAGGCCGCGTCGAAACTCGTGGTCGTTGGCGAATGGGTGCGTGCTGTCCGGGTGCGTGTTGTCGGTGGCCGCCGCCAGCTGTTCAGTCATAACCGTCTCCGCCTCGCAGGTCTCATCAGTACGCCGGACATCCCCGTGGACACGCCGGAGCCGGGGCATCCGGCGTGGTCGTTCGGCGGACGTCATTTCCGGTGACTGAGTGCTTCCCGCTTGACGAAGCCGATCACCGCGGTGGCCACGAACAGCACGATGCCAACGATCAGTAGCCACACCAGGCCCTTGATGAAGACGCCGAGCAGGACGAAGGCGATCCAGATCAGCAGCAGCACACCGAGAATGGCAAGCACGTTTTCCTCCCTTGACCCGCAGACGGGCGCGCGGTGGTTCCGCGCGCCCGTCTTTTTCAGGCCTTGCCGGCCGCTGGTCACGGCCACATGAGCAGAGTGACCGATCAGCCGAGGTCCCAAACCTGCGCCACGCACGCCTCAGCCGATCGTGGCGCGTTTTCACCCCACCGATGGCGCGCTGTCGCAAGGTGTGCGGACCCCTGCCGTCGTACGCCGCAACAGGGTCGAGAAGGCGGCCGGCTCGTCCGGTTGACGGTGATTACGACGTTGTTCCGGATCTGCGATGTCGATCTTTGACTGTGATTTCTGGCACCATCAGCTCGCGGTACCCCGTTCGACTGCGGTCGCCCTCGAGCTGGGCATAATGCGGCGTGCCGTCGACCGGCGGCAATCGCGACACGTCCACGTTCGGCTGGGGTTATGCCGGCCACTGTCGTTGACCGGTACCTTTGGTCGATAGTGGACGGTGATCGCGTCGCGTCGATCACCCGACCGGATGGCGTCGCGAGCAGTCGGAAACAAGACGGCGCCGGCCGACGATGTAACAAGCAAGGGGAGACGATTCGCGTTCTCGCGTTGGCTGCTGCCCAAGCCCTCGTAGCTCAGCGGATAGAGCGAGTGACTTCTAATCACTTGGTCGCAGGTTCGAGTCCTGCCGGGGGCACGCAAAACATGGGCAACATCGACGGCCGCTCGGCTGGTACTCGAAGACACCTACAAGATGTGAGCACCAGCCGGGCGGTCGTCGTTGCAAGTCAGCCTTCTGCCGACACACCCAGCAACGAAACTGTGGCGCGCTGACCAGCAGGTTTGCGGGTCATCACTGACCAAAAGGCAGGTTGGACGCACCAATAAGCCCGCAGTTACGCTTAGGAGTCCCGCTGTGACTCACAGTGGGACTCCTAAACGTCTGACAGTCGCACTCACGGGCGGCATTTGGTCTATACGGTGCAGGGGGTAGCGGCCCGACTTCGGTCAGTCGCGATGGTCGCCCGGTTGCCGTTCCCCAGGGCCGTCCGGCGGAGACCGCACGAAGTTGCAGCAACCTCGCCGACGGCGAGTCACCAGACGAGGAGCGGACACTGCGGCCGACCCCACCAAGTTCGACCAACTAGTACACGCTGAAGCGCCCGAACTCTGCAATCTCCCGAACTAGCGGCCGTGGGCCTGGACCTGGAGCCCGACGAGGTGCGCGCCCGCCATATCGACGACTTCATCGCCGGCATCGTCACGGCGACGAGTGCGGCGAACGCGGCGTTTCACTACCGTAACCTGCGGGTGTACTTCGGGCGGTTGGTGAAGCGGGAGGAGATCACCGGCCGCAATCCGGTGGTGACGACGGAGGCGCCGAGGTGCCGGAGAAGCTGACCCCGGTCTCCACCTCGGCTCGATGGACGATGTGGTGGAAGCCGGTCGTCAACGCAGTCGATATCACCTTCGGTGACCGCTTGCCGGACGCGGAAACCTCCTGACCGAACACACCAGAAACACCGTTCGTGTTTCGGACTCGGCGCACGGGCTGCGCACCGCCGGGATGACGGCGAGAGCGGGCTGTCTCGGGTGCCGGTTAGTCGTAGTACCCGGAGAGGTCTGCGATGACGTCGACGGTTCCGTTGAGGTTGTAGATGTCTATCTCTCCGCTGGCGCTGATGGGGACGATGACGAGGTTGGAGATGAGTTGCCCGGCGGTGAAGTTGAGGTTGGTGGTGATGGGTAGTGGTGTTCCGTCGGGGTAGACGGTGAGGAAGCCGCTGGCTGTGGCGTCGGCAACGGCGAGATGGAGAACGACCGCGGTGGCGGTGGCGGGCACGCCGGTGGCGGTGCCGGTAACTTGTAGCGAGAGGGTGCTGGTGGCGCCGAGGGGGGCGATGACGCCGTTGGTGCCGGTGCCGTTGCGGGTGTCCAGGACTCTGGTGGGCCCGGCAGGGCTGAAGGTGCTTCCGCTGCCGCTGGTGTAGTAGCCGAGGAGGTCGGCGACGACGTCGGTAGTGCCAGCCAGGTTCCAGATGTCGATCGTTCCGTTGGTGACGGGCACCACGACGAGGTTGGCGATGGTTTGGCCTTGGCCGAAGTTCAGGCTGGAGGTGGCGGGTCGGGTGCTTCCGTCGGGGTAGACGGTCAGGAAGCTACCGGCGGTGGGATTGGTGGCGGTGAGGTTGAGAACGACAGCCGTGACGCCGGTGGTGGGGAGGCTTGTGCCGGCTCCGACGACTTTGAGTTGAAGGACACTGTTGGCGCCGAGGGGGGCGATGACGCCGTCGGTGCCGGTGCCGTTGCGGGTGTCCAGGATCCGGGTGGGGCCTGCGGTGGTGAAGGTGCCATTGATGCCGGGTGCGTAGTAGCCGGAGAGGTCGATGGTGAGGTCGACGGTCCCGTTGCGGTTGTAGATGTCGATGTCGCCGTCGGCGCCGAGGGGAACGATCACGGCATTGGCGGTGGTTTGGTCGGCGCTGAAGTCGAGGTTGGACGTGGCGGGTCGTGTATTGCCGTCGGGGTAGACGGTGAGGAAGCTACCGTCGGTGGGATTGATCGCG
>CAJCJE010000757.1 GCA_903970565.1 Candidatus Melainabacteria bacterium
GGCGTCGAACGAGCTACCGTCACCGCCGCTGACGCTGGTCACCGACCCGAATGCCTGGTTCGCGGTGGTCCCACCCCAGGTGAACCGGGCGATGCCGAGCCCGGCCAGCACCGACAACGCGGCCACCCCGACCGAGATCCCGACGGTGACGCCGGTCCGGCGACGACGCGGCGACCGTGGTCCCGGCGCGGACGGCGCGTACTGCCGAGTCCACGGTCCACCCGGCCCGAAGGACTCCCCGCCGCCGAAGCCAGTGGGCGAGAAACCGGCGGTGGGCTGGCCGGCGTTCGGCGGGTAGTGGATGGGCTGGGTGTGCGCGGTGTCACCGCCGGGGGTGCCCGGCTCGGCCTGGTGCGGCTGTCCCGCACCGGGGTGACCGGCCGAGAGGTTCGGGTCGAACTCGCTCATCGCTGCTCCCCAATGGTCCACATTCGCATCGCTGTCACTGCCACCACATAACCAACCGAACCTGAGATCAGCCTTGGGAAGCACCAGGGATTGACTGAGGAACTGCTTCGAATTCCCGGCTGCCCGTTGTCCTCGCCGGGGTCACGGTCCTGCCGAACAGGCGCTCGTCAGGAGTGCCGGACACACCACCGAAACCGGTGCGGAACGGGACTCGTGGTGTCAGGCGCGGGGCACTAGGGCTGTCCTTAGAGTCGGCCTTTCGGGGTCTCGTGACCGTCGCCGGGGGTGGTCTCTCGGTTACCGTCGTGCGATGCGCCAACCGATCCGACGACACTGGCGGGTCCGTCCGGGATAACGATTCCGGGCGGACGCTCCCGGTGTTGCGCGCGTTCGGTCGGTGTGAGCGCCGCCGTGGCTATTCGCATACCTGTGGGAGTGCCGCACATGAACGAGTCCGACAAAGCCGTTCTCGATTCCGCCAGTGGGTCCTCGACCGACATCGCCGTCGTGGGGCTGTCCTGTCGACTGCCGGGGGCCCAGGACGCGGCTGCCTTCTGGCGATTGTTGCGGGAGGGCGTCGACGCGGTTGGTGAGGTACCCGACGGTCGCTGGGATCTGGCCTCCGGCGACCTCCCGGACACCGTGCGGGTCGGTGGTTTCCTCGACCAGGTCGACCAGTTCGACGCGGCCTTCTTCGGCATCTCGCCGCGCGAGGCGGCGGCGATGGACCCGCAGCAGCGGCTCGTGCTGGAGTTGTGCTGGGAGGCACTGGAGGACGCCGGGGTCGTGCCCGGCGCGCTGCGCGGCAGCCGGACCGGCGTGTTCGTCGGCGCCATCTGGGACGACTATGCCGCCCTGTCGCGCGACGGCGGCCGGTCGGCCATCTCGAAGCACTCCGTGACCGGCCTGCACCGCAGCATCATCGCCAACCGGGTGTCCTACTTCCTCGGCCTCACGGGGCCCAGCGTCGCCATCGACTCCGGGCAGTCCTCGTCGCTGGTGTCGGTGCACCTCGCGTGCGAGAGCATCCGCAAGGGCGAGACGACCGTCGCGCTCGCGGGTGGGGTCAACCTGAACCTGGTGCCCGACAGCGCGATCGGCGCGCAGAAGTTCGGTGGCCTGTCCCCGGACGGCCGGTGCTTCACCTTCGACGAGCGCGCCAATGGCTACGTGCGCGGCGAGGGCGGCGGCATCGTCGTCCTCAAGCCCCTGGCGCCGGCGCTCGCCGACGGCGACCAGGTCTACTGCGTCGTGCGGGGCAGCGCCGTCAACAACGACGGTGGCGGTTCCGGCCTGACCGTGCCGTTCCAGCCCGGCCAGGAGGATGTGCTGCGGCTGGCCTACGAACAGGCCCGCGTGGACCCGGCCAGCGTCGACTACGTCGAACTGCACGGCACCGGCACCAAGGTCGGCGATCCCGTCGAGGCCGCCGCGCTCGGCGCCGTCCTCGGTCGGGCCCGCCCCGTCGACCGGCCGCTGCGGGTCGGTTCGGTGAAGACCAACGTCGGCCACCTCGAAGGCGCCGCGGGCATCACCGGGTTGCTGAAGGTCGCGCTGGCGCTGCGCAACCGCGCCCTGCCCGCGAACCTGCACTTCCGCAGCCCCAACCCGGCGATCGACCTGGACGAGCTGAACCTGCGGGTCCAGACGGAACTCGTGGAGCGGACGCCCGACGACGCGCCGCTGGTTGCCGGTGTCAGCTCCTTCGGCATGGGTGGCACCAACTGCCACGTCGTCGTCACCGAACACCCGACCACGGCCCCCGCCGAGGTCCCCGACGACGGTGACGCGCCCGTGCTGTGGCCGCTGTCGGGCCGGTCACAGGCCGCGCTGCGGTCGCAGGCCGCCGCGCTGAGCGAGCACCTCGACACCCTGCCCACGTTCCACGCCGGGGACGTCGGCCATTCCCTCGCCCGGCACCGGACCGCGTTCACCCGCCGGGCCGCCGTGGTGGGACAGTCGCCGGAGGAGCTGCTGCGCGGAGTGCGCGCGCTGGCCGGTGGCGGCGTCGACGCGGGCGTGGTCACCGGCACCGTGGCACCCGAACCCGTGGTGGCGTTCCTGTTCTCCGGGCAGGGTAGCCAGCGCATCGGCACCGGCCGGGTCCTGCACGCCGCGTTCCCCGTGTTCGCCGAGGCGTTCGACGCCGTGTGCGAGGAGTTGGACCCGCTGCTGGCGCGGCCACTGCGCGAGGTGCTGTTCGCGCAGGAGGGCTCGACCGAGGCCGCGCTGCTGGACCAGACCGGCTACACCCAGCCCGCGCTGTTCGCCGTCGAGGTCGCGCTGTTCCGCCTGCTGACCAGTTGGGGCGTCACGCCCGACTACCTGGTGGGCCACTCCATCGGCGAACTGGGCGCCGCCCACGTCGCCGGGGTGTTGTCGCTGGCCGACGCGGCGAAGCTGGTTGCGGCCCGCGCCAACCTGATGCAGGCCCTGCCCACCGGCGGTGCCATGATCGCCGTGCAGGTCGGGGAGGACGAGGTCCGCGCGCTGCTCGCCGAACACGATGGCCGCGTCGGGATCGCGGCCGTCAACTCCCCACTGTCCACTGTGGTCTCCGGTGACGAGGACGCGGTGCTCGCGGTCGCGGCGACGCTGGCGCAGGCCGGTCACAAGACCACCAGGCTGCGGGTCAGCGACGCCTTCCACTCCGCGCGGATGGACCCGATGCTGGCGGAGTTCCTGGTCGTCGCCGAGAGCCTGACCTACGCGCCGCCCACGATCCCCGTCGTCTCCAACCTGACCGGGGCGCTGGCCGACCCCGAACTGCTGTGCTCGCCGGACTACTGGCTGCGGCACGTGCGCGAGGCCGTGCGCTTCGCCGATGGTGTCAGCGCGCTGCGCGAGCTGGGCGTGACCGCCTATGTCGAGCTGGGCCCCGGCTCGGTGCTCACCTCGCTGGTGTCGGAATGCCTTGCGGGCGCGGAACAGCCGGCCGGGACGACCGCGCCGGTGCTGGTGTCGTCGCTGCGCTCGCGCCGACCGGAGGCGCACGCGGTGCTGAGCGCCGCAGGCGCTCTGCACACCCACGGCGTCGACCTCGACTGGGACGCCCTGTTCGCGGGTCGGGCGTCGCGTCGCGTCGACCTGCCCACCTATGCCTTCCAGCGCCGCCGCCACTGGCTGGACACCACTCTCGTGCGCCCCGCCATCGCTGCGGCCAGCCACGAGGACGAGCCGGAACCCACCGGCGCCACCCCGGTCACGGAGCTGGGGGAGCAGCTGGCCGCGCTGCCGGCGGCCGAGCGCGACGCGATCGTGCTCGACGCCGTCCGCACCAACGTGGCGGCCCTGCTCGGCCACGCCTCGGCCTACGACGTGGACGCGACCACGACGTTCAAGGACCTCGGCCTCGACTCGCTCGGCTCGGTCGAACTGCGCGACGCCCTCGCCACCGCCACCGGCCTGACCCTGGCCAGCGGCCTGCTGTTCGACTACCCGACCCCGTCGGCGCTGGCCCGCCACCTCCGGGAACGTGTGCTCGGCGAGCGGCCCGCCCGCGCGTCGACTACCGCGCGCCCCGTCGCCGACCCGAACGACCCCATCGTGATCGTCGGCATGAGCTGCCGCTTCCCCGGCGGCGTGTCCTCACCGGAGGACCTGTGGGACCTGGTGGCCGCCGGAGGCGACGCGATCGGCGAGTTCCCCGACAACCGTGGCTGGGCGCTGGAGGACCTTTACCACCCGGAACCCGGCGTGCCCGGCAAGACCTACGCGCGCACGGGCGGGTTCCTCTACGACGCCGACCAGTTCGACCCCACGTTCTTCGGGATCTCGCCGCGTGAGGCCGTGGCGACCGATCCGCAGCAGCGGCTGCTGCTGGAG
>CAJCJE010000758.1 GCA_903970565.1 Candidatus Melainabacteria bacterium
TGACCCGGCTCCGCGATCCACCCTCAGGACTTGTCCAGGACCGCCTTGAGGTGGCTGAAGGCGTCGATGGAGTACTTGCCGTGATATCGGCCCATCCCGCTCTCGCCGACCCCGCCGAAGGGCAGTTCCGGCGCGGCCAGGTGCACCAGCGCGGCACCGAAGACGAGCGCGCCGGAGGAGGTCTCCGCCTGTAGCCGTTGCTTTGTCTCGGCGGACGCGGTGAAGGCGTACATGGCCAGCGGCTTGTCCCGCTCGGCGATGAAGTCGATGGCCAGCAGGTAGTCCGGGGCAACGCAGGTCTGGCCGGCATTGCTGAACCGGCCGTGGGCAATGACCCGCGCGGCGGCGGCCAGGTCGGTGCCCGGTTCGACGATCGTCGGGCTCTTGCCGCCGAGTTCCAGCGTGACCGGGGTGAGGTGCTTGGCGGCGGCGGCCAGCACGATCCGGCCGACACACCGTTGCCGGTGTAGAAGATGTGGCCGAAGCGCTGGTCGAGCAGTTCGGTGATCTCCGGGATCGCGCCCTCCACCACGGTGAACGCCTCGGTGTCGAGGTAGCGCGGCAGGTGCTCGACAATGGCGGCGGACACCGAGGGGGCCAGCTCGCTGGGCTTGATCACCGCGCAGTCGCCGGCCGCGATCACGCCGACCAGCGGCGCGAGGGCCAGGTGCAGCGGGTAGTTCCACGGTCCGATGACCAGCACGACCCCGAGCGACTCGCGGACCAGGCGACCCTCGCCGGGCAGCAGCCGTTGCGGCAGCGCGGCGGCCTCCGGGGCCAGCCAGGCGTCCAGGTTGGCCAGGGTGTGGTCGATCTCGCTGGTGACGAAGCCCAGTTCGGTGCCCCGCGCCTCGAGAGCATACGTATTCCAGAGGGCCCGGGTTCGCAGCCAGTGACGGATCGGTCGTCCGGGATTGACGGCAACCCGCGCCTGCCAGCACGGTGGCAGCAGCA
Organism: Candidatus Melainabacteria bacterium; assembly: GCA_903970565.1. Classification (GTDB taxonomy): domain Bacteria; phylum Actinomycetota; class Actinomycetes; order Mycobacteriales; family Pseudonocardiaceae; genus CAJCJE01. The sequence continues at coordinate 955 of CAJCJE010000758.1, forward strand.
GGTTCCCCGACTACCGAAAGCTACGACACATGCATGACGATCGGAAGTTGATCGAGGGGCGCGTCGACCGGGTGTTGCGGGAACGCCTCCGACCGGCGGTCTACCCGGACTCGGTACCGGCCGGGATCGAGGTCTGGGAGGCGCCGGGCGAGCCGGTGCCCGTGGCCGAGGGCCTGGCCGCCGACTACCGTCCGGCGCGGGTCGGCGATCCGTGGGGGCCGGCCTGGGGCACCACCTGGCTGCGGATCACCGCCGAGGTGCCGGCGGACTGGGCGGGCCGCACCGTCGAGGCACTGATCGATCTCGGCTTCGACGAGCGGCTGCCCGGTTTTCAGTGCGAGGGGCTGGTGTACTCGCCGGAGGGTTCGGCGATCAAGGGGCTCCACCCGCGCAACCAGTGGGTCCGGATCGGCTCCCCGGTCGCCGGCGGCGAGCAGGTCCAGCTCTACGTCGAGGCGGCGGCGAACCCGGTCATCCTCGGTGACGCCCCGTTCCGGCCGACCCCGCTGGGCCGCAGGGAAACCGCCGGCGCGGCGCCGCTGTACCGAATCGAGCGGGTCGACCTCGCGGTGTTCGACACCGAGGTCTGGGAACTCGTCGCGGACATCGAGGTACTCGCCCAGCTGATGCACGAACTGCCGGAGGGCAGCCCGCGCCGCTGGGAGATCCTGCGCGCGCTCGGCCGCGCCATCGACGTGATCGACCTGCAACGGGTCAACGCGACCGCGTCGGCCGGCCGGGCCGAACTGGTCGAGGTGCTGGCCAAGCCGGCACACGCGAGCGCGCACCGGATCAGCGCGGTCGGCCACGCGCACATCGACTCGGCCTGGCTGTGGCCGCTGCGGGAGACCGTGCGCAAGGTGGCCCGCACCGCGTCGAACGTGACCGCGCTGATGGAGGAGTACCCGGAGTTCGTCTACGCGATGTCCTCCGCGCAGCAGTTCGCCTGGATCAAACAGCACCGGCCGGAGGTGTTCTCCAAGGTGGCGAAGAAGATCGCGGCCGGCGCGTTCGTCCCGGTCGGCGGCATGTGGGTCGAGTCGGACACCAACATGCCGGGCGGTGAGGCGATGGCCCGGCAGTTCGTGCACGGCAAGCGGTTCTTCCTGGAGGAGTTCGGTATCGAGACCGAGGAGGTCTGGCTGCCGGACTCCTTCGGCTACAGCGGCGCGCTGCCGCAGCTGGTCGTGGCCTCGGGTTCGCGGTGGTTTCTCACCCAAAAGATCTCCTGGAACCAAACCAACAAGTTCCCGCACCACACCTTCTGGTGGGAGGGCCACGACGGCACCAGGGTGTTCACCCACTTCCCGCCCGCCGACACCTACAACTCGGAGATCTCCGGCAGGGAACTCGCGCACGCCGAGCACAACTTCCGCGACAAGGGCGGTTCCTCGGTGTCGCTGCTGCCCTTCGGCCACGGCGACGGCGGGGGCGGCCCGACCCGCGAGATGCTCGCCCGGGTGGCTCGACTGTCCGATCTGGAGGGTTCGCCGAGGGTGGTCGTCGAGGCGCCGAGGGAGTTCTTCTCCCGAGCCGAGGCCGAGTACGTCGACGCGCCGGTCTGGGTCGGCGAGCTGTACCTGGAGTTCCACCGGGGCACCTACACCAGTCAGGCCAGGACCAAGCAGGGCAACCGGCGCAGCGAGCACCTGCTGCGCGAGGCCGAGCTGTGGGCCGCCACGGCGGCGCTTCGGCACGGCCGGACCTACCCCTACGAGCAGTTGGACCGGTTGTGGAAACAGGTGCTGCTCAACCAGTTCCACGACATCCTGCCGGGCAGTTCCATCGCCTGGGTGCACGCCGAGGCGGAACGCACCTATGCCGCGATCGCCGGGGAACTCACCGAGGTGATCGAGGGCGCGCAGCGGGAGCTGGCCGGCGAGGGCTCGACCCCGGTGCTGTTCAACGCCGCCCCGCACCCCTGGGAGGGCGTCGCCGGGCTGGGTGCCGCGCCGGGGCGCGCCGCCGGCGCCGCGCCGGTCGAGGTGACGGCCGAGGACGGCGGGTTCGTCCTGGCCAACGAGTCGCTGCGGGTGGTCGTCGACGGCGACGGACTGCTGCGTTCGGTACACGACGCGCGCGCCGACCGGGAGGTGATCGCGCCCGGCCGGCGCGGCAACCTGCTGCAACTGCACCAGGATCTGCCCAACCAGTGGGACGCCTGGGACGTGGACTCCTTCTACCGCAACACGGTCACCGACCTGACCGAGGCCGACGAGGTGGAACTGGAACTGTCCGAACCCGATCACGCCACGGTCCGGGTGGTCCGCACCTGCGGCTCCTCGACGGTGCGGCAGTGGTTGACGCTGCGCGCCGGCGAGCATCGGGTGGAGATCGACACCGAGGTCGACTGGCACGAGACCGAGAAGTTCCTCAAGCTGGCCTTCCCGCTGGATCTGGCGGCCGACCGCTCGACCTCGGAAACCCAGTTCGGCCATCTGCACCGGCCCACGCACGCGAACACCAGTTGGGACGCGGCCAAGTTCGAGATCTGCGCGCACCGCTGGGTGCGGCTGGCCGAGCCCGGCTACGGTGTCGCGCTGACCAACGACTCCAGCTACGGCCACGACGTGACCCGCCACCCCCGTGCGGGCGGCGGCATCACCACCACGGTGCGGTCCTCGCTGCTGCGCGCGCCCCGCTTCCCCGACCCGGACACCGACCACGGCGTGCACCGGCTGCGCCATGCCCTGGTGCCCGGCGCGGACGAGACCACGGCGGTGGGCGAGGGCTATCGGATCAACCTGCCGATCAGGACGGTCACCGGCGGCAACACCGTCGAACCGCTGGTGCTGGTGAACAATCCGGCCGTGGTGGTGGAGGCGGTCAAACTGGCCGACGACCGCTCCGGCGACCTGGTGATCCGGCTGTACGAGTCGGCAGGCGGGCGGGCCAGGGCCCGGCTGTCGGCGGGCTTTTCGCTCGGCGCCGCGCTCTCCAC
>CAJCJE010000759.1 GCA_903970565.1 Candidatus Melainabacteria bacterium
AATGCGGCTTCGTGCTGCCGGTTCGGCGAGTACGGCAATACGACGACCGGGTGCCCGGCCCGTTCCTGGGCCTCGACCGCCTCCCGCAGCGCGAGCGCGACCTCGGCGACGTCGACCGGGCGCCAGTGGTGTCGCCGCCGCGCCCGACCGGCCTCCAGCGCCCACACCTCGGGTGGCTCGGGCAGCGCCGCCGACCAGGGGTGCCCCTCGAAACTCAGCGAGGTCGACAGCAAACCCAACCGTGCCAACGGCAGCAGGTCCGTCGAGCGGGGTCCGATCCCGATGACCGACCGCGCCGTGACCCCGACGGCCGGACCGAATGACTCCATGCCAGATGCCTCGCTTTCTCGTCGTGCGGACGGAGTGAGGTCGGTAAGCGAGTCGTGCTCGATCACCGAAGACAGCCGACAATCCCGTTGGGCGGTTGATTCCGCGAGAGTCTAAAGCGTCCGGTTTCAGCCCGACGATTGAGGTTTGTCCTTGCGAATACCAAACACGATCGGGTTAAATAAATTCGCCTTTGCGCCGAAAAGTAATCGCCAGGCCGGCAATATCGGCCTGTCCTACCAGGACGGGTGTCCCTCTTTCGAGGGAATACGAGAGACCGGGTCAGTGGAGCGGGACAGCTGTGGCTGCCCGCACAGCACAAAGCCCCTGTCGGCAGTGCCGACAGGGGCCGAGAAATGCATTGACCGGTGCGGAAACGCGCAGCGCCGCTCGGCACCGGGTGGTCGGGCGAAGGAGGTCAGACGACCTCGTTGAGCTTGCCGGTGGCCACGTCGAAGACGAAGCCACGGATGGCGTCCTTCTTCGGCACGAACGGGCTGGCCTTGATCCGCGCGATCGACTGGCGGACATCGGTGTCGAGATCGCCGAAGGCCTCGGCGGCCCAGGCCGGCTTGACGCCGACCTCCTCGGCGATCGAGGCCTTGAAACCGTCGTCGGTGAAGGTGAGCATCCCGCAGTCGGTGTGGTGGATCAGGATGATCTCCTCGGTCCCGAGCAGCCGCTGGCTGATCGCCAGCGAACGGATCTCGTCCTCGGTGATCACGCCGCCCGCGTTGCGGATGACATGCGCCTCGCCCTCCTGTAGCCCGAGCACGCCGTAGACATTGATCCTGGCATCCATGCAGGCGACGACGGCAACGTGCTTGGCGGGCGGGAGCGGCAGCGGACCGGAGAAGGACTCGACGTACTTCGCGTTGTTGGCAAGCAATTCGTCGGTGACAGACATTGTCGCGATCCTCACGAAAGGCGGATGTTCCGGACTCAGTCCATCGGCCTATGCACATATGCGCAATAAAGACCAGTCACTGAGAAAACCTCTGACAACGACACGTGTCGGCTCCGAATACCTGGGGGCGGCCGGTTCCGCGTGGCCCTCGCCGGGGCCGTCGACGGCGACACTCAGCCGAGGGTCGTCTCGGCGAGGTGTCCGGCGATGGTGGCAATGTCCTCCTCGGTGACCTCCAGGTGCGGGCTCAGCCGCAACAGGTGGCCGGTCATCTCCTGCGGCGCCCGCTGCGGCTGCGCCGCCGTGGCCAGCACTCCCCTGCGCTCCAGTTCCGCGCGCGCGGCCGGGACGTCGAGACCGGCGGAGCGGGGCGCGAGCGCGACCAGGGCGCCCGGTGCGTCGATCGGATCGCGCAGTTGCCAGGCCGGCAGGTCGGCCAGGGCGGTACGCAGCGCGACGGCGATCCCGTGCAGCCGCTCCCGAATCCGCGCCGGACCGAGTTCGACATACTCGCCGATGGCGACGCCGAGCCCCAGTCGGCCGGCGAAGAAGGACTCCCGGCTGCCCAGTCTTCCGATCGGCCGGTCCCCGCCGACCGGCCAGGACGTCGCCGACAGGGCCGGCGCGACCGGGGTCAGCCGGGACTGCCACGGTTCACCGACGGCGAGATAGCCGACGCCGCGCGGACCGCACAGCCACTTGCGACTGGTGCCGTAGCTGGCGGATGCGCCGGCCTCGACCTCGACCTGGCCAAGCGCCTGCGCCGCGTCCACGATGACCGGGACCTCGACCGGGGCGCAGATCGCCGAGGCCGCGGCGACCGGTTGGACCAGCGCCCGGTGTGAGGCGACCGCGGTCAGGTGCACCGCGGCGGGTCGTTCGGTACGCAGCCGCCTGGTCAGGGCGTCGAGGTCGACCCGGCCGTCCTCGTCGGTGTCCAGCCACTCGACGGTCAGGCCACGGTCGGCGAACGCGGCGAGATTGGGGCCCCATTCGCTGCGCGCCGCCCAGATCGTCCCGCCCGTCGGGAACGGCCAGGCGCCGAGCAGTTGGGACAGCGCGCTGGACGCGCTCTCCACGAAGACGATCTCCTCGGCGGCGAAGCCGAGCCACGCTCCCAGCTGGGTCCGGGCCCGCGCGATCTCCGGCTCCGCCGCGCCGGCGGCGAGGTAGCCGCCCTGGTCGGACTCGGCACGGAGGTGGTCGCCGATCCTGGCCCGAACCGCGTCACTGGTTCGACCACAGGCCGCGGTGTCCACATGCAACAGTTGGCGGGTTCCCCTGCGGGCGGCCCATTCCGTGCCGAGATCCCCGTGCGGCAGTTGGTCGGTCACCGATCCCCCTCAGCTCGACGTCCACCGACCCTAACCCGAAACAATTCGGACATCGAGCCTCGCGTGCTCGGGCCACCGGGGTCACCGGCGGACTGGCCGGTCCGGCCTCAGCGGTGGATGCGGCCGTTCGCCGAGGTCAGCCGTTCACCGCCGCCGCCCCAGCGCAGGGCGATCATCTCGGCGGCGATGGACACCGCGGTCTCCTCCGGGGTGCGCCCGCCGAGGTCGAGACCGATCGGCGAGGACAGGTGCGCCAGTTCCGCGTCGGTGAGGCCGGCCTCGCGCAACCGGGCGATCCGGTCGTCGTGGGTGCGGCGGGAACCCATCGCGCCGACGTAGCCGAGGTCCAGGCGCAGCGCGACCTCCAGCAGCGGCACGTCGAACTTCGGGTCGTGGGTGAGGACCGCGACCACGGTCCTGCCGTCGACGCGGCCGGCCTCGGCCTCGGCCCGCAGGTAGCGGTGCGGCCA
>CAJCJE010000760.1 GCA_903970565.1 Candidatus Melainabacteria bacterium
CGCAGGCCGGGAAACTGCACGGTCGTCGCGGCGGCCAGGGTGCTCGGGTGCAGCAGCCGTCCGTCCGGGGCGAGTAATTCGGTCACCAGCAGCGCGAAGTCACCGACCGTGCTGACGCCGGCGTGTGCGGGGGAGCCGTCGAGCGACGTCGAGGTCAGGCCCAGCGGCGCGAATACGGCCTCGGTCAGATACTGGCCGAACGGGATTTCCGTTGCGGCCGCGACGCAATCGCCGACGACTTCGATGCCGGCGTTGGAGTAGATGCGCCGGGTACCGGGGTCGGCCATCCGCTGCCGCTTGTCCGCGGCGATGCCCGAGGAGTGCGACAGCAGATGCCGCAGCGTCGCGGCCGGCAACGCGTCAGCCAGCTCGGACGAGACCCCGGCCAGTGACGGCAACGCGACGTCGAGGGACAGCGCCTCCTCCTCGACCGCCACCAGCGCGGCCAGTGCGGTGAGCGGTTTCGTCAACGATGCCAGGCGAAAGCGATGCGTCAGATCGCCGTGTGTGGCCAGGACGCCGCCGCGCCCGACCACCGCGGCGGCAGCGTTCGGCACCGGCCAATCCGCAACGGCCGCCAGGGAAGTCACGCACGCCGTCCCGCGGCGCGGCGGATCAGCGCCGGCAGCTCCGGCGAGGTGTTGTCCGGCAGCTCGTCCAACGCGAACCACCGCAGGTCGTCGGACTCGTCGCTGATCACGGCCGAGGCCCCGGCCGGCGCGCGGCCGACGAACTGCACGTCGAAGTGCCGCGTCGGCAGGCCGAGCGAGCAGGTGATCGCGTGCACGTCGAGGTTCACCGGAACCGGATCGAACACGATGCCGTCGATGCCGCTCTCCTCACGGGCCTCCCGGGCCGCCGCGGCGATCAGCGACACGTCGTCGTCCTCGATGTGGCCACCGAGCTGCAGCCAGGCGCCGACCCGCGGGTGCAGTGTCAACAGGACGTGCTCGCCGGTGTGGTCGAACACCACCGCGCTGGCGGTGACATGCCCGGGAACGCACGCCCGCCGGGTGGCGTCCGGCCGCGCCGCGAGCAGACCGTAGAAGCCTTCCCGGACGGCGGACTGACCGCTGCCGTCGGAGGCGTCCAACCGCATGGCGGCCAGCGTCGACAGCACGTCGGCGTGCAACCCGGAGACGTCGACGTCCGACACCGAGGCCTGAGCCTGGCCGAGCGAGACCGCCTCCGCGGTTCCGAGCCGGAACAGGTCGTCGCCGGACCCGCGGATCAGGCGGCTGGTACCGAGCCCGTCGTCGGTCACGGCCAGCCCGCGCACCACGGCGACCGGGATGCCGGACAGCTTGCCCTTGACCAGGTCACCCGCGGCGGCCAGCTCGTCCGCCAGGGCCACCTCGGTGACGATCAGCTCGTTGCCGTAGGAGTCGTGCGAACCGCGGATGTCGGCGACCGCGGTCAACCCGGCGGTACCGATGGCCACGTCGGAGATGCCGTGCCGCCAGGGCCGTCCCATCGAGTCGGACACGACGACGGCCACGGTCCGTCCGGTCAGCGCCTTCAGCCCGGCGACCAGGGCCGAGGCCGACGCGTCCGGGTCCAGCGGCAGGAGCGCGATCTCGTCCAGAGCGACGTTCGAGGCGTCGACACCGGCTGCGGCCAGCACCAGCCCCTGCCGGGTCTCCACGATGCGCAGACCGCCCCGGCGGGCGACCACCCGGACGGTCTCGTCGTCGATGGCCTGCTGCCGGACGGCCTCCCGCGCGGCCGGATCGCCCGGCGGCGTCGGCAGTAACCGGCCCTCCACCTTGGACACGATCTTCGACGTCACGACGAGGATGTCGCCGTCGGCCAGGTCGGGGATGCACCGGGCCAGCTCGGCCGCCAGGTCGTCGCCGGGACGCAGTTCGCCCATGCCGGCAACGGGAAGTACCGAGATCACAGGCCGGCCACCCGCACCGCGTCGGCGACCATGCCGGCCGTGACGTCGTCGTCGGACATCAGCAGTTGCCGGGCCAGCACCGTGACCCCGTCGATCTCCGCGGTATCGCCGGTGTGGACCAGCCAGGCGTCGAGCACCCCGCCGGACGAACGCGCGCCGTAATGCCGGCCCACCCCTTCGGCCGACGTCTCGACACCGATCGCGGGCAGGCAGGAGTCGGCCATGCCGCGCACCGGCGCGGTGCCGATGATCGGGGACAGCCCGACGACCGGGGCGCTCGCGTTCTGCACGGCTTCGCGGATGCCGGCCACATTCAGGATGGTGTCGACCGAGACCACCGGGTTGGACGGCGCAATCAGGATCAGGTCGGCTTCGTCGAGGGATTCCAGCACACCGGCACCGGCAACAGCGGTGTCCAGCCCGACCTGCACGAACGCCAGCGCGGGCAGTTTCGCGCGGTACCGGACCCACCACTCCTGGAAGTGGATGGCCTTGCGGGCACCGTCGAGCTCGACCACGACGTGCGTCTCGCAGCGGTCGTCGGTCATCGGCAGCAGCCGGACGCCGGTGTGCCAACGTTGCAGCAACGCCGCGGTCACGTCGGACAGCGGGTACCCGGCGGCGAGCATCTGCGTCCGGACGAGGTGGGTCGCGATGTCGAGGTCGCCGAGCCCGAACCAGGTCGGCTCGGCGCCGTAGACGGCCAGTTCGTCTTTGATCCGCCAGGACTCCTCGGCCCGGCCCCAGCCGCGTTCCTGGTCGGCCGCACCGGCCAGGGTGTACATCACGCTGTCGAGGTCCGGGCAGATCCGAAGACCGTGCATGGTCACGTCGTCGCCGGTGTTGACGATCGCGGTCACCTCGTCGGCACGTCCACCGGTTGTCGCCCAGTGCCGGACACCCTGCAGGAACTTCGCGCCGCCGATGCCGCCCGCCAAAACCGTGATTCGCACCCGTCGAACCTACAAGCGGCCGCGACCAGCCGGACCCGGCAGGGTGGGCGTCAGCGCGGGACGGACCACCAGCAGCGCGCCGGACGGCGTCAGTGCGGCAGAAACGGCAGCGACTTCGTCCGTCGCATCGAGTGCAGCCCGGTGCGCACCGCCGTCAGTGCCGCGTCGCCGGCCAGCCCGGACTGAACCAGGTGGTGGGACAGCCACGGTTTGGCGAGCTTGCGGTACTTGCGCGGCGTCGGCCGGCCGAGTGCGCCGGAACCACCGAGCAGCAGCACCAGCAGCGTGGTGTTCAGGTCACCGGGCGGGGCGTCGACCGCGTTGAGCTGCTGCAGCTGCAGCCACTCGACGAGCGTCGCCCCGGCGTCGGTGTCGACGAGCCGGTCACCGTCACGGACCCACCTGCCGGACTCCACCAGTGCCTTGACCGCGGCGTCGCGGTCGGCCTCGGTGTGGCTGAACCAGCGCCGCCACGGCGTCGGCCGGCGG
>CAJCJE010000761.1 GCA_903970565.1 Candidatus Melainabacteria bacterium
CGCAGATCAACACCTTCGGCTCCAGCGCGAATCCGCTGCCGGCGATCAGCAGACCGCCGATGAGCACTTCCGGGCCGCGCGCCAACTGGAGCACCAGTCCGAACGGGACCAGGTTGCCGTCCGGACTGACCGCCGTGCCGACGTTGCCGTAGTCCAGTGCCGGTCGACTGGTCGTGCGGATCACCGCGCCGCAGCCGACCAACACGGCCAGCGCGAGCACCGGGGTCAGTGGTAGGTTCGTGCGCTGGTCTCCCCCACGTCCGCAGGCTACCGGCCGCCCACCCGGCCAACCGAGGAACCCCGAAACCGAACCTCCTCGATCCGCACAACAGGCGATAGCCGACACAGTCCGCATCACTACCGTCACCCGTCACCCGGTGGGCCGGCCCGTAATCCGCGCGAGGAGTACGACGTACGGATTCGGTACGGCGCCGTTAATTGTTCCGACCGTCGTTTCCGTTGGGCCATTCTGGTGATGACCGATTGTTTTCCCGATTTCTCCACCCGGCTTCTGACATAATCCACAACCGGCCGAAGTATCCACCGAGTCAAAGCGCTTTTCGACGTTTCGGACCGAATGACGGCGACCAGATCACCATGCGGACCGGGGTGGACGATATCAAGGACGACGACCGTCCCGACAAGGCCGATATCGCCGGCGACCCTCTCGTCGAGATTCCGAGGGCCTGACACCGCCGTGGACCACATCACGAACACCACAACCGACGCCGGAGTGGCAGCCGGCGTCGGGAAGACCGCGCTGATGGTGGCCGCCGCCCGCGCCATCGAGACCCATCGCGCGGATTCCCTCGCCAAGGACCCTACGCGGAACACTTCGTCCGCGCCGCACCCGCGGCGGCCGGGTGGCCGACTCGCATCGAGGACGCGCCGGACGGCGACGCGAATCCGTTGTGGGGCAGGTTCGCCCGCTACTTCGGTCTGCGGACCAGGGTCCTCGACGACTACCTGCTCCGGTCGGTGCAAAACGGCGCGCGGCCTGGCTCGCCGAGGGACTACTGCTCTATCTGCCGAGCGCGGCCGAGCGGCAACTCATGGCCACGGTGGACCGGCTGGCCGTCGCCGGCAGCACCATCGCCTTCGAGGTCAAGATCGGCCCCGAGACGCCGGAGGTCCGCAACAGCTCGATCTACCGCGCGACGAAGGAGCAGATCGGCATCGACCTGATCGGACTGTTCGATGCCGAGCCACGCCCGGATTCCTTTGCCGACCTGATCGCACGGGGCTGGTCGGCGCAGCGCCGCAGCCCGTTCGAGTTCACTCGGGAGTACGGCCGCGGCCCACTGCCGGAGGCCGTCGACGCATTGAACAGGAACCACTGGGTGTTCGCCACCACATAGCCAAGGCGCGCGATCAAGCCGACTCCCTCCCCTGTGGACATTCACTCATGCCGAAAGAGGGCGTTCGGTAACCAGGTCTCCGGCCCGACTCGTGGCGGCTTGCCGCATCATGCCGAAGATATCTGGCGGTGGCGTATTTGACGGCTCGACGCACGGCAGACCGGTCGTCAAGAACGCCCTCCCGTAACGAAGACCTCTACCCCGGCACGGCAGCGGAAGAACGCGCTGACGGAGCGGTCTGGACCAGTAGCCGATGTAGCGGGCATGGTATAGCTGCCGGCGTCATCACAGCGGCGAGAGATCATCGCGTAGTCGATGGTGGCGGCAGCATCGTGGCTCAGTTCCCGGTGCTCGTCAGTTACCCCTTGACAGTCATACGCCACATGAGTAAGCCCATTCTTGGGGCCGCGCACGGGATGTCGGAGAAGGGGCCGACACGATGCGGTATCCGGTTCCCGTCACGCGGTAGCCCACCGTGCGACCGTCGACCATGTCCGCACGATCGAGCGCCGCGCCCGATCCCCCGCACCGCGTTCCGACGACCGTCTCTTCGCGCACGGATGCCGTCGCCGGCCGCCCAGGCCCACGCGGCCGGCGACGCCGGCCGTGCGTCGACGATCGAACTCTGTGAAAAAGAGAGAGAGCAGCGCATGGCAAGACGTTTACCCCACTACCTCGCAGCCGCTTTGGTTGTCTTCACCGCCTCCACGGGCGCCACGTTGACCAGCGTCGGTGCGGCCAACGCCGACACCATCGTCCTGTCCTCGCCCGGAGCGGTGCCGACGACCTCGGCCGAGCTGGTCGACGACGGGTTCCTGGTGCCGCAGTTCGAAGCGGTGCCCGAGAATCCGGACCAGAGTCCGTATTTTTATGGACACGACCAGGGCGCGGCGCAACCCTCTCAGCCCAGCTACGTCACCGCCCAGTGGTACAACCTGCCCTCGATCAGCCCGAATGCGTCGGATGGTTCCCCGATCCTGTCGAACGTGTCCACGGCGGCGCCGCAGCTGTCGATCGACCAGTTCGAAGGCCTGACGATCCCCGGTCAGGACTACCTCATCGACGACAATCCCCAGCTGCCCAACCCGTTCCCCTACATCGATCCGGACGTCACCTATCCGCTGATGTGGCAGTTCACCGGACAAGGCAGCCTGGCGCAGTGCGGCACGATGGCCGCGAACGTGGTCGGCCAGGCGATCAACGACTACAGCGGCACCAACCCGTGGCGGCTGGCCGCGCAGGACGTGCCCACCGAGTACTACGCTGGCGCCGGCGCCAGCGCCGATCCCGGCCAGCTCGTCAGCTATCAGGCCACCCAGAATTTCACCGCGACCCAGCAGGTCTCGGCGACCGTGACGAGCCCGAACCAGATCGGCGGGCAGGGCGCCGG
>CAJCJE010000762.1 GCA_903970565.1 Candidatus Melainabacteria bacterium
GCGCCGTGCCGCAGTATCGCGGTGATGGTGAGCGGGAAATCCTGCATCGTGCTGGCGATCACGCGACCTCCATTGGTCCAGCAACGGTCGAGCGGACCGTCAACCGACACTGATCGACAACTGTCGAACCGGTGATCGGAACAACGTAATACCAACCAGTTGGTATGACAAGACGCGGAGCGGACATCGACCGCCGTCGGGACGGTCGGGTCCGGCCGTGGCCGAGTGGTCAGGTGGGGGGCGCGGCGCGGGTTCCCTTGCGGATGAACCACCACAGCACCCAGCCGACCGAGGCCACCAGGGCCCAGCTGATCAACCGGTAGACCACCACGGCGGCGATGGCGTCGTCGGCCGGGGTGCGGCCGGCGACCAGGCCCAGGACGAGCGCGCCGTCGACGATGCCCAGGCCGCCCGGCACCAGCGGAATGGTCGAGGCCGCCATCCCGCCCGCGTAGGCGATGATCAACTGGCTGACGCTGAGGTGGTGGGCGTTGACGGCCAGGCAGGCCAGGCTGAAGCCGACGGCGTCCAGCGCCCAGTTCCCGATCGCCCAACTGGTCGCGACCCGCAGGTCCGAGCCGCGCATCTGGACCAGGGACAGTTGCGCGACAAAGGATTCGATCCGCTCCCGGCCGGCATCGGCCGACCGGCGCAGTATCCGGTAGCCGAGATTGAGCAGGATGATCGCCGGCCGGGCCAGCCACTGCGGGCGCTGCGCGATGACCCGCACCACGGCGGCGATGGCCAGTACCGACACGATCGACTCGACCGGCGCGCCCGCCCCACCAGAACCGCTGGCCAGGAAGGCGGCCAGGAGTCCGATCATGGCCAGCGCGGCGGTGGACAGGATTCCGCTCAGCGCCACGCACCAGGAGGCGATGGCGGCCGAGGCGCCGAAGCGCTGCATGTGTTTGAAGTTGAACGCGGTGGAGAACACCGGGCCGCCGGGCAGCGAGATGCTCAGCGAGTGTGCCGCGTAGGCCAGCGCCAACGCCTGCTGGAGCTGCACATCGGTGCCGGCCGCGCGCAGCAGCCTGCGCTGCATCCTGGCGAACAGTCCCATCGAGGCGGCCTCGGCGAGCACCACCAGGCACAGCAGACCCCAGCGTGGCGCGCGGAGGTGGTCCAGGGCGCTGGCCAGGAACGGGCGGCCGAGAATCACTTCGACGGCCAGGATCGTGACCGTGATCACCCCGATGGCCACTTTGGTCCGTCGCGACATGCCGGCGCGGGCCGACCCGTCCGAGGACAGCCCGACATCCTCGTGCTCCGCGCTGCTCACGTCGTCCATGCTCGCCCACCGCCTGCCGGGCCGCTGCGCGGCCCCGTCGTCACGGGTGCGGGCGGCTTCCCCTCGACCTCGACAATAGTTGAGGTTTTAGCCTGCGGAGACAGGCTGGCAACCAGGTCGGCGACGTTCGCTGATCCACGAGCGCGACATCGCCTCGGTCGCTCTTTGGGTGCTGTCCAGGGGTGCTCACATGTTCAGGTCGGGCTTGACCTTGTTGATCCGCCACTCCCGTTTGCCGCGCACCACCACGGTGGTCAGGATCAACGCGGCGACCAGGAATCCAGCCAGGACCAGGGTGTCTCGCAGCAGATGCGCCGCGTTGCCGCCGACCGTGGTCACCCGCAGGCCCTCGACGAGATAGCTCATCGGCAGCAGCGGATGCAGCACCTTGAACGGCAGTGGCAGCGTCTCGTAGGGATAGGTGCCACCGCAGGTGGTCAGCTGCAACAACAGCAGCACCAGGATGACCGCGCTGGCCACCCCGCCCAGCCAGGTGCGCAGCAGGTGCGCGATCGCGGTGAAGGTGGCCGCGGCCAGGATCAGCAGCCCGATCGTCTGCCACGGATGGACCGGATCGAGGCCGAGGGAGAAGTCCACGACCAGATACAGCACCACCCCGCCGACGATGCAGCAGACCGCGGCGGGCAGCCAGCCGGAGACGGCGACGAGCGCGTTGCTGGCTCGGCTGGCCAACGCGCGGGTGGAGAAGGGCCGCAGGATCAGGAACGCGGTGATGCCGAAGACGAACAGCGCGATGGAGAAGAAGAACGGCGTCAGCCCGACGCCGTAGGTACTCGCCGGGTGCAGGTTCGTCGTGGCCACGTCGACCGGGGAGGCGAGGGTGTTCGCATTGTCTTTCTGCTGATTGGGCGAGAGGACCGGCAACTGGCCCTCGGCGCCGGTCAGGCCGTTGGCCAGTTTCGTCGCGCCGGTCTGCAACTGGATGATGCCGGCGTTGAGTTGGTTGGCGCCGGTGGCCGCGGTGCCCAGGCCGGTGTCCAGCGTCGCGGCGCCGCTGGCGACCTGCTGGGCACCGCTGGCCAACTGCTGGATCTGCGAGGCGGCGCCGCTGACCTCGGACTGGAGCCGCGGCGCGGCCTGCGCCAGGGTCTTCGCGTCCGCCGCGACCTGCGCGGTGGTGTCCCGAACAGTGCCGGCCGTGGTGTTCACCTGGTTGGCGAAACCGGCGGCCTGACCGGCCAGGCTGACCAGCTGCTGGTAGTTCGGGTCGGATTGCAGGCTCGGATCGTCCTGGCCGAGCTGGGTGATCCTGCCCTGCACGGTGTCCGCGCCGCCGGAGATGACGCCGCTGGCCTGCGCGGCCGTCGAGGCGAGCGAGGCGGCCGTGGTGGCCACCGAGGACGCCGTCGAGGTCACGCCGGGGATCGCGGCGGCGATCTGGTTGGCCGCCGGGACCACCACGTTGGCGATCTTGGTCACTCCGTCGGAAACCTGTTGCGCCCCTGGGGCGAGCTTGTCCGCGCCGGTCTTGAGCTGGCCGATACCGCCGGCCAGGCTGGAACTTCCGCTCGCGGCGGTGTGCAGGCCGTCCCGCAGCTGCCCGGCGCCGTCGGCGGCCTGGGTGATGCCGTCGCGAAGTTGTTGCAGGTTGCCGAAAACCGATTCGAAGTACGCGCTCACCGCCGCCGCGCTGATCTTGTTCTGGAGTTCCGACTGGACGGTCTCGGCCATCTTGCCGACGATGTAGCCGTTGGCGTCGTCCAGGGTGATCAACATGCCGGCGCGCCGAGGAGTGCCGGTGGAGCCGCTGGCCAGCTTCGCGGAGAAGTCACGCGGCACCGAGATCTCGAAGTAGTAGTCGGTGTTGCTCAGGCCGGTGCTGGCCTGCGCGGCGCCGACGAAGTGCCAGTCGAAGATCGGGTCGGACCTCAGTTCGTCGACGAACAGCTTGCCGGCGTTGATCTGCTGGTGGTTCACGGTCACCGGCTGGTCGTCGTTGACGACCGCGACCGGGATCTGGTTGAGCCGGCCGTAGGGGTTCCAGTTCGACCACAGGTACAGGCCGCCGTAGAGCAGCGGAACCAGGACGATGAACAGCAGCGCGAGCCGTTGCAGCGGGGTGTGGAACCGCTTGATCTCCAGCAACGCCAACCTAATCGGACGCATCGGTACTGTCCTCCTGGACAACGGGAGCCGTCGGATCGGCGATCGGCGTGGTGGACTCGGCGGCATGTTCGGGGAGGTGTCCCGAGACCGGCTCGGCGGCGTGCGCGGGGGCGTGTCCAGAGGTGGTTTCGTGGGCCGGGATCTCGCCGGCCTCGCCGGGCACCGGAAGGGTGAGCACGCGGGCGCCCTGCTGCTCCGCGAT
>CAJCJE010000763.1 GCA_903970565.1 Candidatus Melainabacteria bacterium
TCGCCGGC
The DNA here is from genome assembly GCA_903970565.1 of Candidatus Melainabacteria bacterium. Taxonomy (GTDB): domain Bacteria; phylum Actinomycetota; class Actinomycetes; order Mycobacteriales; family Pseudonocardiaceae; genus CAJCJE01. Next base: position 9 of record CAJCJE010000763.1, read on the forward strand.
CCGGCCTCCTCGACGCTGCGCGACATGATCGACCGGCTGCCCCAGGACGACAACCGGAACTGGCAGCTGCACCAGGCGGCGGCGATGTGCCAGGACCTCGGCGAGGTCGAGACCGGACGAGAGTTCTACGAGCGCTACTACCTCGCCGAACTCGACCAGCTCGCCGGCCTCGACGGGGACGTCGTCTCCTTCCACCTGGCCTCCATGCGGCATCTGCTGGCCGACTACCACCTGATGAACGGCGAGGCCGACCGGGCCGAGCGGCTGGCCAGGCAGGCACTGGCGGCATTCCCGGAGCTGTTGGACCAATCGCGGACCGGGCGGGAGGCCCTGACGAGAAACCAGCTGCACGGTCAGTGCCAGGGCGTGCTGGCCAGCTGCCTGATGGTCCAACGCCGATGGCCGCAGGCGTACGCGGCCTGCCAGCAGGCGCACCGCACCGTCGCGGCCGGCCGCACCAGCGCGGATGTTCAGGACGCCGTCCGGTACGTCAACGACATGATCTTCACCAGTCGCGCCTGGCAGTCGGAGACCTGACGAGCGGTTGGGCGAAATGTGCCTCGGAACGACTAGGCTGTCGAGGATGGCAGGCGCGGTTCCGTTGTTCGGTGACAGCGGCGGGCTCGAGGTCGAGCCGCCGCCAGGCGTGCCGGGCGAGGAATGGGCGGTGGGCCAGTTTCGCGAACGCAACCTGCGGATCGGCCGCAACCGGACCGTGCACCGGGTGGCGTTCCTGCGCGACGAACGCGGTGTCGAGATCCCCGCGCCGGACTGTCACACCGGCTACTTCGCGGTCGGCCGGCCCTGGTGGAAGGTGTACTCGCCGACCACCGAGCGGGTGGACTGCGGGCTGTGCCTGGACGGTCATCGCGGGCGCGGGCGGGACGGCGACCCAGGACCGCATCAGCTCCAGTTCAACCTCGGCGATCCGTTGTCCCCGGGGTGAGCAGGCCCCGGTTGAACGCCTCGGCGACCGCGGCGGCGCGGTCGCCGACACCCAGCTTGGTGTAGATGTTCAGCAGGTGGGTCTTGACCGTGGCCTGGCTGATGAACAGTTTCGCCGCGGCCTCCCGGTTGGTGGTGCCGGCCGCGACCAGTTCGAGCACCTCCAGTTCGCGCTGGCTGAGTGGCTCGGCCTCGGGGGTCCTGACCCGGCTCATCAGCTTGGTCGCCACCGACGGGGCGAGCATGGCCTGGCCGTTGGCCGCGGCCCGGACCGCGCGCAGCAGTTCGGCGCGGGGTGCGTCCTTGAGCAGGTAACCCGTTGCGCCCGCCTCGATCGCCGGCAGCACGTAGGTGTCGGTGTCGTAGGTGGTCAGCACCAGGACGTGGCTGGGGATCGCCTGCCTGGTCAGTTCGGTGATCGCGGCCAGGCCGTCCATGCCGGGCATCCGCAGGTCCATCAGGATCACGTCCGGCTTGAGCGCCCTGGCCAGCCGGATCGCCTCCGCGCCGTCGCCGGCCTCGCCGAGCACCTCGAAATCCGGGTCGGGCGCGAACATGCCGCTCAGCCCGTCCCGGACCACCGGATGGTCGTCCGCGATCAGCAACGTGATCGGCCTGCCGCGCTCGCCGGGTCCGCCGCTGGTGTCGTGGCCGGTGCCGCTCTCGGGGTCGCTCATGTGTTGGCTCCTGCCGAGGCGGCCGGGATGCAGGCCGAGATGGCCGTGCCGAAACCCGGCTCCGATTCGATCTGCAACGTGCCGGACAGGTTCTCGATCCGCTGTCGCATGGCGACCAGCCCGAACCCGCCCCCACTGCCCGCATCCGCATCCTTGGCCTTGGCCGCGTTCGGGCTGGTCGAGGCCGCGCGGTCGGTGTCGCCGTTGTCGAGCCCGTCGTTGTCGAGTCCGGTGGGTTCGAAACCCTGACCGTCGTCGCGGACGTCGAGTGCGACCTCGTGTTCGAGGTAGGACAGGGTCAGCCCGACCCGGTTGGCCCGCGCGTGTTTGGCCACGTTCGTCAGTGCCTCCTGCGCGAGACGCAGCAGTGCGAACTCGGCCTCTGCGGACATCGGTCGAACCGTGCCGGTCGTGGTCACCTCGACCGCGATGCCGTGCAGTTGCGACCAGCGCCGCGCCACGTCGGCAAGTGCCTCGCTCAGCTGCCCCTCGTCGAGTCGCGCAGGCCGCAGGGCGTGTACCGACCGGCGGGCCTCCGACAGACTCTCCCTGGCCAGGGAGGTCGCGGCCTGGAAATGCCGCTGCCAGCGCGACGGCTCGTCCCTGGCCTGCTCGGCCGCCTGCAACTGGGTGATGATGCCGGTGAGGCCCTGCGCCAGGGTGTCGTGGATCTCCCGCGCCATCCGCTGCCGCTCGTCGCGCACCCCGGCCTGCCTGGCCTGCGTCAACAGCCGCGCGTGCAGGGCCGCGTTCTCCGCCAGCGTGGTTTCCAGCCTGCGATTGGTTTCGTTCATCTCGTCGAGTGCCAGCTTGCGTCGATTGTTCTGCTCGTCGCCGTTCCAGTAGGCCCAGGCGGCCGCGCACATGGTCAGGATGTTCACGGCGAGGACGACGAGGTAGGTCGTCACGGCGAACGGGGTGTCCTTGGGCAGTCCGGACATCTGCGCCGTGCCGGCCACCATCGCGATCGCGGCGATCGCGGCCAGCCGCCACGGCCAGGGCAGCACCGCGAAGGTGAACACGTAGCCGGCGATGACCAGGAACCCGAACCAGGGCTCCCGCAACACCAGTATCGCCATGATCACGATCAGCCCGGTGATGAACACCCCCATCACCCGTGGGCGTTCCCGCCAGGCGGGATGCAGGGTGAACATCCCCAGCATCCACAGCGCATCCACGACGCACAGGCCCAGGTCGATGAGCAGCGAACGCGGCTGCGCGTGCCTCTGGATGACGGTGAAGGCGGCCAGGATCGTCACCACCAGGTAGGGCATGACGGTGACGACCGGATACCAGCGCCGGTCCCGTCCGAAGCGGGAGTACGGCAACGGACTGGTCATCTCCGCCCTCCGCTCGATGCCGGCCGTAGTAGGAAAATCCACTCGACGTGGACCACTTTAGGTTGCTCGGTTGGCGGCGAACAGTAAACGCGACCGCCTGCCGTTGGCGATGGCCACCACCGCGATCAGGACCAGCCCGCAGACCCCCTGCTCAAGCTTCAACCAGGTCGGGAAGGTGCCGGGCAGCGCGATGATGACCGCGATGGCCACCACCATGACGGCCGAGGTGCTCATTGTCGTTCTTCCTTCCGATGTGGTCGATTCGCCGGGTGACAGGGCCGACCCCTCGGCTTCGGTCCTGTCCCGGCTGGTCGAACCAGCGTCGCAACCGGGCCCCGACCCGCGCATCGACCGGGCAGCCAGATCCGGGCCCGCGCCGGCTGAACCATCGGATCAACCGGTTGGCTGAGACGAGTCCACCCATCGGTCGACCGGACTCTTTCCGGCGACAAACCTCTTCCGGCGACAGCGACGACCCTCTTCCGGCAACGGCAACGGCAACG
>CAJCJE010000764.1 GCA_903970565.1 Candidatus Melainabacteria bacterium
GCGTTCTCCGAACTGAACGCCAGACCGGTCCGCTCGAGGATCGGCAGCGCGTCCATATCGCCCCGCAGCAGCACCGCCGGGCCCGGCCGGTCGCCGTCCAGTACGGCGACCACCGAGCTGACCTCCCGGCCGGTCGAGACCCGCAACGGCAGCCCCTCCAGGGCCCGCAGCACCGCCGCCTGAGTCGTCGGCAGGCGCAGGCCCTGCTCGGGGTGCCGATGCACCGACCGACGCAACGCCACCGTCCTCGGCTGCAAACCCCTGGCTTCGGCGAGCAGTCCGACAAAGCGCGGATCGGTCTGCTGTAGGGGCGTTTTCGCTGGTTGGCGCCTCGGTGCGATGGTCATACCCCTGATAGTGACACTGATTGCGCCAGCCGGCGGCGCGATGCGTCGGCGGATCAAGTGGATACCCGCTTTCGGCTCCGTGCGGGGCCGCATACGGTGTGCGCATGGCAGTGCAGGGGCCGGACGGCTTCGCGGTGTCCGTCGTCCGTGAGGACGGACGGTGGCGATGTGCCCGGATGGACGACGCGGCGTTGGGGGAACTCGACGCGGCGATCACCGAGTTGCGGGGAATCCGCTCAACCGGGGCGGCATTCGGGATGCTCGCGGTTGACGACGAATTCTTCGTGCTGATCCGCCCGGTACCGGGCGGGGTGGCGCTGTTGCTGTCGGATGCGGCGGCAGCACTGGACTACGACGTCGCGGCGGATGTGCTCGACCTGTTGCGGGTCGAACCACCCGACGAGGACGACGAGGACGTGTGGCCGGAGGGCGACCTCGCGCTGCTGGTCGACATCGGACTGCCGGCCGAGGAGCTACAGGTCATCGTGGACGAGATCGACCTGTACCCGGACGAGCAGCTGCGGATGATCGCCCAGCGGTGCGGCTTCGTCGACGAGTACACCAAGGTCCTCGACCGCATCCAGTCGTGACCGCGCGACCGGCGCCCCGTCCCCCGGCGCCGTTCCCATGAGCCGGGCCGACGACGAGCAGCTGATCCGAGCCGCCCTGCGCGCCGCAGGCAGCCCGTTCGACGGCCCTGCGCCCGACGGCCTCGCGTCCGGAGGTTCTGCGTCCGGAGATGTCGCGTTCGACGGCTTCGCGTTCGACGGCGCCGACGTGCCGGTCGGCGCCGTCGTCCTGGATGCCGACGGCGTCGAACTGGCGCGCGCCGGCAACGCACGCGAGCGCCTCGGTGACCCGACCGCGCACGCCGAGATCCTGGCACTGCGCGCCGCCGCGGCCCGGCACGGCGACGGCTGGCGACTGTCCGGCTGCACCATCGCGGTGACCCTGGAACCCTGCACCATGTGCGCCGGCGCGATCGTGCTGGCCAGAGTGGCCAGGGTGGTCTTCGGCGCCTGGGAACCCAAAACCGGCGCGGCCGGCTCCCTCTGGGACGTGCTGCGCGACCGCAGGCTCAACCACCGGCCGGAGGTGGTCGGCGGCATCCTGGCGGCCGACTGCGCCGCGCTGCTCGACGGTTTCTTCGGCAACCGGCGCCAGCCGTGAGACGGCTCCGGGTCGGGCCAGGACGGCCCGCGTTCCGTTCGGGGACAGGTGACCGGCCGCGTTCGACCATCCGGTAAGGTACTTCCCGGTGGCGTGTCCGAGCGGCCGAAGGAGCACGCCTCGAAAGCGTGTGAGGGTTCACGCCCTCCGTGGGTTCAAATCCCACCGCCACCGCCAGCTAGCAGCACGAACGCCGGGCAAGCCGATCATGGCTCGCCCGGCGTTCTGCGTCTGTTGCCGTTGTTCCCTGACTGTCCGGCCACCGCTGATTTGCCCCCGTTCGTCCGAGATTGGTCCGCAGGTCGACGAACATAGTGTGATCAGTTGACCCCGCTGAGTTTTCGTAGCTGATCTGATGCGCTGGTGTTCAGCTGAAGTCTTCCCTTTGTTCGGCCCGACAGGTCAGGATTCCTCGACCATCCAGCGAGGGAGACCATGAGGATGCCCACATCCGCCAGATCGCGCCTAGCCGTCACCGCGGCTGCCGCCTTAGCCATCGGCCTGACCGTGGCGTTGGCACCGAGCGCAGGCGCGGCCACCACCCCGCCGACCCAGCCGGGCCCGTTAACCATTCCAGACATCCACGGCACGACCTTCCTGTCGCCCTACGAGGGCCAGGTCGTCACCGGGGTGCCCGGCATCGTGACCGCGGTCAGCTCGGCCGGGAGTTCGCGCGGTTTCTGGTTCCAGGACCCGCAGGGTTCGCCGGACCCGAGCAGCAGCGCGGGCCTGTTCGTCTACAGCGGTTCCAAGACCCCGAGCGTCGCGGTTGGGGATTCGGTGCTGGTGACCGGCACCGTTGAGGACTACTACCCGGACGCGGCGCCGAGCGCGAGCGTCGACCTGTCCACCACCGAACTGGAGAAGGCCGCCTGGACCGTCGTGTCCGCCGGCAACCCGGTGCCCGCCCCGCTGGTGATCCAGCCCAATTCGGTGCCGACCCAGATGTCGGCCAGCGCAAACGGCGGCAGTATCGAGTCGGACACCCTCCAGCCGACCCGGTACGCCCTGGACTTCTACAAGTCGCATGAGAGCGAACTGGTCGAGGTCGACAACGCGCGGGTGGTCGGCCCGACCGACGCCTACGGTGAGCTGTACGTGACCACCAAGCCGAACGTGGACCGCACCCCGCGCGGCGGCATGATCTATCCGTCCTATGCCGACCGGGACACCGGCCTGCTCGAAGTGACCGGCCTGCCGGCGGCCGGCGCGCCGGCCTTCCCGGAGGCCAGCGTCGGCGACACGCTGACCGGCGCCACCACCGGCCCGCTCGTCTACAGCGAGTACGGCGGCTACGAGATCGACGCGAGCACCGTCGGCCCACTGGCCTCCGGCGGTATTCAGCCGCAGGTCACCCGTAAGCAGGCGCCGATCGAGCTGGCCATCGCCACCTACAACGTGGAGAACCTCGCGCCGACCGACCCGGCGAGCAAGTTCACCGAGCTGGCCCAGGGCATCGTGCACAACCTCGCCTCGCCGGACATCGTCGCGGTGGAGGAGGTCCAGGACAACGACGGCACCACCGACGACGGCGTGGTCGCCGCCGACGTCACCCTGACCGACCTCACCAACGCGATCGTCGCCGCCGGTGGACCGCAGTACCAGTGGCGGGAGATCGACCCGGTCAACGATGCCGACGGTGGGGACCCGGGTGGAAACATCCGCCAGGTCTTCCTCTTCAACCCGCAGCGGGTGTCCTTTGTGGATATCCCTGGTGGTACCTCGACCACTGCGGTGCAGGTGCAGGACGAGCACGGTCTCCCGCAGCTGTCGGCGTCGCCCGGCCGGATCGACCCGACCAACGCCGCCTGGCTGGACAGTCGCAAGCCGCTGGTCGGGGAGTTCCTGTTCCACGGCCAGACCGTGTTCGTGGTGGCCAACCACTTCGTGGCCAAACTCGCCGACCAGCCCAACGAGGGCCGCTACCAGCCGCCGGCGGAGCCCTCCGAGCAGCAGCGGGAGGCGCAGGCGCAGCTGGTCCGCAACTTCGTCGGTGACGTGCAGCACATCGACCCGACCGCGAACGTGGTCGTCGTCGGTGACCTCAACGACTACCAGTTCTCGCCGACCGCGCACATCCTCACCAGCGGCGGCGCGTTGCGCGACCTGATCGACACGCTCCCGCGCAACCAGCAGTACACCTACGACTACGACGGCCAGTCCGAGGTGCTCGACCACATCCTGACCAGCCCGTCGATCCTGTGGGCCGACTACGAACCGGTGCACATCAACGCCGAGTTCGCCAACCAGACCAGCGACCACGACCCGCAGATCGTCCGGATCATCCCGGACGACCCCCGGCAACTGTGGTGAGCTGACTTCCTTCTACCGCAACGATTCGACGCCGGCCGCTCCGATTCGGATCGGCCGGCGTCTCGTTGTCCGGCCCTCGCGCGCAGACACGATTGTCGATCACAGACCGGTAGACCGCCGGAATCCTGGTAAGACATGACATGCTGACACCCGTGGAGGCCGATTCGCTGCGCTACGAGGAACGGCGACACTGGACGCCGACGGCGATCCGGGTGGTCGTGGCCATCATTCCGGTGCTGATCCTCGCCCTGATCCTGTTCTTCCTGTTGAAGGCCGAAAAATGGGCCATGCTCGCCGTTGCCGTGGTGTTGCTGTCCGTTATCATCGGTATGTCCGAAGGTGCCATCCGGCATTCGGTTGCTCTGCGCGTAGACGAACAGGGTGTCGGCCTCACGCCGGCCTACCGATCGCGCGATCGGGTCAGCGTGCTGACGCCGTGGGCGGAGATCGATACCATTCTGGTCGGCCGGGTGACCAGGGGATTCCGGCGCATCGGCATCGTCAGGGCCACCGTGACCGCCCCATCGGCCAGGGCCCGCTCCACCACCACCTCCACTCGCGCCGCCCGCTCAGCCGCCCGATCGGCCGCCGCCGCGCGCGTTCCCGAACTCTCGTTGCCGATGTCCAACTGGAACCTCGACGCGGACCGCTTGCGGGCTGCCGTCAACCGCTTCGCGCCAACGGTCGCCGTCTCCGTCGTGGGCAAGCCCTGACCAGCGTCGACCAGCGCTGATCAGCGCCGACCGGAGATTCGAGTCAACCGGTCAACCGGTCAGACCGAGGCCTTCGTCGACCCAGTTGACCAGGAGGCCGGCCGCGCGCGTCCGGGAATCGGCTGATCGTCGTCCCGTGGCCCGAAGATGCCGACGTTCGCCAGTTTGTCGGGCGCGGTTGGCGCAGGGGCCCAGTCCCAGTTGGCGATCTGCCGTTGCGAGCGACGACTGAACGTGGCCCGCACCAGTTCGTAGCCGTCGATCCGCAACCGCGTCGTCGGCCCACCGGCACCGAACGTCCACTGTCGGCCATCTTCGTCGCTGATGATCAGCGTGCCGGGCTGGTCGAGTTGGTGGCCGACCGTGACGACCATGTTGTCCAGCAGCGGTGCCCACGTCGCCCGGTCCAGCCGGTCGAGACCGAGGGCCTCCCGCAGGTCGGCCTCGTGGCAGACGACGTCCAACCCCAGATTCGGCGGTCGCCGTACGCCGACCAGGC
>CAJCJE010000765.1 GCA_903970565.1 Candidatus Melainabacteria bacterium
GCGACATCCACGAGTCGTCGATCCTGTCCACCCGGGCCCGGTCGGTGTGCTGGCTCAGGCGTAGGCCGGGCAGCACGGTGCCCAGGGGGTCGCCGTTGCCGCGCCGGCGAAACCGCCAGTACACGCCGCACCACTGGTAGACGCACGGTCCCGTCCAGGCGCACCGAGGTCAGCGCGACCACCAGGATGCCGACGCCGAGTACCACCCAGCTGACCAGACGCGGCGGAAACCAGCTGGCCACCACGGCGAGGGCCGACATTTCCCACAGCATAATCTGCCGGATTCCCATTGGCCGGAATCGACCAATGGGAATCCGCGCCCCGTACTGTCGGCGAGGGTATTTTTACCCTCGCCGACAGTATTGTTTCCGTCCATCCAGGAATTCTCGCCGTCCGGAGCGACTTCCCTTGGTGGCGCTGATAGCTGGCTCATCGAGCAAAACTCCCACTGCTGGAAAATCAATGGCCAAGACCATGTAGAACATATGCCAAGCATAGGTATGCTGACTCGGCCGCGTACAGCACAATCGCAGGGAAAGGTAAAACGGGGAACTCACGGTGTGGACTCAGCGCGATCAGATCCAGGCCCACCAGTTCTTTCGGCGACGGCTGGTGTCCGCATTGGTCGCCGCCGACGCCAACCATCCCCCCTCGCCGAGCCGGCGGCAGGGCGGCCAGGTCATCGTCGAGCAGGACACCGGCGCCCGGTACATCCTCGGTAGGGACGGCAAGCCCTACCCGGTGCTCAACTACGCCTCGGCGCGGCTGCTCGCCCAGGGGGACGGTACCGCGACGGCGAGCGTGTCGGCCGCCTCGCTGGCCTCGGTCTCCCGGGGGCCCATGCTCGGCATCCCCGGTGCGCCCGACTCGCTGCCGGCCGCGACCGACATGGGCGAGGGCGTCTTCACCAGCCGTAGCCGGACCTCGGCCAACCAGCCGGCCAACGCCGAACCGACCTCCACGCTCATCCTCGGCTCGTCCGCCGCCGACGGCCGCAACGTGCTACCGACCGGCCAGGGACTGCTGGTGTCGGCGCAGCCCGGCCAGGATTTCCTCATCGCCGACGGCTTCCGGTTCCATTTCGCCGACGGCGCCACGCTCACCGCCCTGCGCTACGACACGGTCGCGCCGATCCCGGTGCCGTCGACCTGGCTGGACGTCGCGCCGGCCGGCCCCGACCTCGGTCTGGTGGACATCGACGACGGCGGAGCGCCCGGCCCGAACGTCGGCGGCCAGGCCACCCGGATCGGCCAGGTGCTCACCGACGGCGAGTACTACGTGGTTCGCGCCGACGGCCTTGAACCGATCAGCCAGACCGAGGCGTACCTGATCACCGGCAACCAGCACAACGCCGCCGCCTACCCGACCACGCTGCCGGCGCCGGTCCCGACCTCGGTCGCCGCGATCAGCGCCACCGCACGTTCCGGCCAGACCGGCACCGAGGGCTATCCGATCGCGCTGCCGCGCATTCCGACCGTCGGCGCGAACCCGGTGCTCTGCGTGACCGGGGACGGCACGACCACCGGCACCATCACCGTGGGTGCCGCGCTGCCGCTACCGGCCGGCGCGGAGCCGATCGCCGCCGCCGCCGGCCGGCTCGCCGACGAGGTCTACGTCCCGCCCGGTAGCGGCGTGCTGCCGAGGGTCCGGACCGGTCTGGCCACCTCCGCCGGGGCCACCTGCCTGGTGACCGACACCGGAGCGAAGTATCTGGTGCCCACCTCGGCCGCGCTCTCCGCGCTCGGCTACGGCTCGGTGACGGCGGTCAGCGTGCCCGAGCCGTTGCTCGCGCTGTTGCCGACCGGGCCGGCACTGGACCCGGACAAGGCCGGAATCCCGGTCGACGAGGGGGCACCGGATGACCGAAATGCAAGCCGAACTCGACCTCGGTCCGGCCGAACTGGACGCTGACCTGGCCGCCGAGTTGGGTGGCGACCTGGGTGGCGACCTGGGTGGCGAACCGGACGATGTGCCCCAGGAGTTGGCGGCGCCGCAGATCCTGGTCGGCATCGTGGAGGACCATCCGCTCTACCGGGCCGCCGTGGAGCGCGTGCTGCGCCAGTCCGAGGACATCGAGGTCGGGGTCGTCGCCGACTCGGTGGCACGGTTCGCGGTCGGCCGCCAACCGGCCGGCAGCGTGGTGGTGCTCGATCTGAAACCGCGTGGTGTCCAGGATGCCGCCGCGGTGCTGGAGGTCGTCGGGATGGGGCACCGGGTGCTCGTGGTGTCCGCGCACGCCGGCCAGGCCGAGGTACTCGGCGCGATGGCCGCCGGCGCGAGCGGCTACCTGTCCAAGGACGTCGACGGCCCGGAGATCCTGCGCGCGGTGCGCCAGATCGCGGCCGGCAACAGCTACGTGTCACCGACTCTGGCCGCCTTCGTGCTCAACTCGACCCGACAGCCCCAGGCCGGCCCGAGGATCGTTCTGTCCGAACGGGAGCGCCAGGTGCTCTCGCTGCTCGCGGCCGGCGAGCGGGACGCCGACATAGCCGAGGCCATGTCGATCAGTATCCGCACGGTCCGGTCCTATTTGGACCGAATCCGCGACAAGACCGGCCGCCGTCGTCGACCGGAACTGACCAGGCTGGCCATCCAGGAAGGGCTGGCCCTGCACCCACCCGGCTGACGGCGGGTGACGGGCCCGTTCGGGGTCCATCACCCGCTCGGGTCGGGCTGGCTGTCGAACCAGATGTCGTAGGAGGCGTCCCACTGTCCTGCCGCCGTGGTGAACGCGACGCTGGACTGCGGGTCACCGAACTGGCTCACCTGTAGGGGCAGGCCGCTGTTGGTGGAGCAGTTGCCGTAGTGGCAGCCGGCGTAGATCGACGGGTAGGCGGCCGGGTCGCCGTCGGCCGGCAGGTTGTGGTCACCGGAGGTGACGCTGAAGCCGTCGTCGGTCACGTCGAGGCACTGTTGGATGGTGTCGTGCCACTCGTTAGATCGGAAGAGCACACGTCTGA